>JASFOZ010000431.1:0-4078 GCA_050116255.1 Desulfarculaceae bacterium | reverse complement strand
AGTTGCGGGTTTCCGCAACCTATATGTTATTGCCAAACGGTCCAAGCTGATGTGAGGCAGGTATTTGAGTCAAGGCGTCATGACCATGGATGACCCTCAACTGACCCTGGTTAAAACCCTGTGGTGGGGCAATCTGGCGGTTTTCGGGGTGCTCACCGGCGGGGCCTTTATTCTGGCCCCCTGGTTTTCGGCCCTGAGCGTGGCTGTGGGCGGAGTGCTGGCCCTGGTCAACTTCCGCCTGCTGGGGCGCACCCTGCGCCGGGCCATCCGTCCGGGACAGGGCCACGGCGTCATGGGCACGGTGCTGATCAAATATTACCTGCGTTTCGCGGCCACGGCCGTAGTAATATGGATACTGGTGCGCCAGGGGCTGGTTGAGCCCTTGGGGCTGTTGGTGGGGCTTTCGGTGGTGGTGGTATCCATCATCATCTGGGGCGCCTGCCAGGCACGCAAGCTATACAAGGAGGCCTATTAGAGCATGGAACACCCGTTTATGATCCTGGTCTGGCTTCTGGAGAAACTCGGGATACCCTCGCTTACCCATTTTATTCATGCCAATCCCCACGTGGTCTACTCCTGGACGATCATGCTGTTTCTGTGTGTGGCGGCCAAGCTGGCCGTGGGCACGGTCAAGATGGTGCCCAGCGGCGGGCAGAACTTCTTTGAGGCCGTGCTGGGCGGCCTGGAGGACTTCATGGTGGACGTCATGGGCGAGCACGGGCGGCCCTATTTCCCCCTGATCGCCACCTTGTTCATCTACATCCTGTGCATGAACTGGAGCGGCATCGTACCCGGCAGCTTTGCGCCCACCAGCAACATCAACACCCCGCTCTCCATGGCCCTGTGCGTGTTCATAACCACCCATGTGGTGGGCGTCAAAGTGCACGGCTTCAAGTACGTCAAACATTTCACCGGCCCCATGTGGGCCCTGGCGCCCCTGATGGTGCCCATCGAGATCATCGGCCATTTGGCCCGGGTGCTGAGCCTGACCTTCCGTCTGTTCGGCAACATCCTGGGCGAAGACCTGGTGGTGGCCATCCTGTTCGTCCTGGCGGGCATGTTCTTCGCGCCCCTGCCCATGATGGTGCTGGGCCTGTTCACCAGCTTTGTGCAGGCCTTTATCTTCAGCCTGTTGACCATGCTCTACATCGCCAGCGCTTTGGAAGAGGCCCATTAATAAAAGAGATAAATAAAGTTTCCCTTCGGGGAGAAGGCACACCATAAAAGAGGAAGAAGGCATTAAAACTTGAGAAGGAGTGAGCAATGAAGAAGTTCTCGTTGATCACCGGTCTGACCGGACTGATGGTTATGGGCCTGTCCGCAGTGGCCATGGCCGCTGACCCCGGCGCCCTCACAGAGGCTGCCAAGCTGTTCGCCGCCACCGTTACCGCGGCCGGCTTCGGCATCGGCATCGCCGCTTTTGGCACCGGCATCGCCCAGGGCATCGCCATCAAGGGTGCGGTGGAAGGAACCGCCCGCAACCCCGAGGCCTCCGGCAAGATCACGGTGACCATGCTCATCGGTCTGGCTATGATCGAGTCCCTGTGTATCTACGCTTTGGTTATCAGCCTGATCCTGCTCTATGCCTACCCCATGGCCGAACCTGTGGCCAAATTCCTGGGTATGTAGAGTTAGTTCACCGGCCGGACTCCGCCCCTGGAGTCCGGTCATTTTTTCAAACTGTTTGTGACTCAAATCACATTTAGGGTTAATTCTCCATGAAGGATATGAAGATTCCCGCCGCCACCATCACCCGCTTGTCCATCTACTCTCGCGTGCTCGAGCGTATGGTGGATAGCTCAGAGACCGTCATCTCAAGCAAAAGGCTGGCCCAGATATGCGGCGTAAACCCTGCTCAGATTCGCAAGGACCTGGCCTACTTCGGTCAGTTCGGCGTGCGCGGGGTGGGCTACTTCGTAAAAGAGCTTCTATTCGACATCAAAAAGATTCTGGGCCTGAACCGGGATTGGAGGATGGCCTTGGTGGGGGCCGGGAACCTGGGCTGCGCCTTGGTGGCCCATGAGAATTTCGCCAAGCAGGGTTACAGCTTTGTCTGCGCCTTTGACAATGATCCCGAAAAAGTAGGCCTGCGCATGTCCACCGGCATTGTGATCGCCCATATCAACCAGCTGGAGGATGTCTGCCGCCGGGAAGGGGCCGAGATCGGGGTGATCTGCGTGCCCCCGGAAAACGCCCAGGAGATGGCCAACCGCTTTATGGATATTCCCATGCTGGGGATCTTGAACTTCGCCCCAGTGCAGCTACAGTGTCATGCCTCCGGGTGCAAGGTTGAGAACGTGGACTTCACCGTGAAGCTGGATAATCTGGCCTATCATCTGACGGTTGGGTAACTGCCTCTTGTCTTTTCCGTCCTATAAGTCGCTAGCTGGTTTTTTCCCTATGGCTTCTATATATTCGTAATTTCCGCGTGAGAATGATTCTTGATCTTCAGCATTCAGATTTGTTTGTAACGGTTCATTTTCGCTTGCAGGTTTTGATATATCGCTGTTTTTATTCGCCGGATGCGTTTTTTTCACCTTTTTCCTGGCCTCAGCCGCCATAAATCTGCCGACCAGCTTCCGTGCATTGGTAGCTCTTTCTCCTTCAACAACCTCTCTTTTAAGCACTTCATTCTTTATAATATCCCGTATGTACTCATCGCTTATTTTGATTCCCTTTCCAATCTTTCTAACTTCTCTTAGCACAACTCTCACCACTGGATCACAAGTAATCAAAGCACCAATTGTATATCTGTTGGCAACTTGAACTTGATGATGGTATTCATCAATGGCGTCCTTTTTTATTCCTTCTTTACTCAGCAAATATAACTGATAAATCAAATCGGTGTTTCGCGGATTAAAATCAAGCAAATTAAACCTAAATATTTCTTCATAATCGATCGGCTTTTGGAATAGTATCTTGTAAATATGCCAGTCACAGCCATTGGTCAAAACCGACCAATCAATGCCTTGATTAGCAGCGTAATCAACGGTTTGTCGCAGATGATTATCCTTCAAATCCATACCAATTGCCTTGACTTCAATAAGATAAAATATTTTATCTCCGCTTTTAATCGCCAAGTCACAATAGGTACCTCTTATAGCAAATTCGGTAGTAATTTCCGAATACTTGTCAAACCCGAACATATCAGACAAGATATCATTTACAATTATAACTGTATCCGATTCGTTAATATCTCTTGCGCGAGCGCTTTCTAAAATCTTTTGAAACTTCTTTGCTTGAGATTTTATCCTTTCTTGCACCTTTTTTGGCATTTTGCCTTTCATTTTTTAACTCCAATTTAATAAGAATATTCAGGCTGATACAAATAAAAATCCCGATCGCCCCAAGCAGGGATGATCGGGTATTCAGTACCCCCCACAAAGATGATCGGGCTTAGTGGTTAAAACCTATATCAAGTAGGATTTTATTCTTTTCTCCTTCGCTGTGTCAATATACACGACCAACAAGTTACCATTTTGGCCATCAAAGAAAACGATCGCCTCAATAAACAACCATGACCTCGTAATCATCCAAAGCCACCTCGCCCCCGCCCCAGCCGATGTAGCAGCGGCCCTGCCAGGTCTTGCCCACGTGCACACCGTCCTTGTAATAGCCCCGGCACACGCACTGGCTGCGGCCGTGGGCCTGGCCTCCTTTAAAGCAGCCGGGCGGGACCTGGCGGTTGCGCACCTTGCGCCAGGACACGCTCCCCGGAATCACCAGCACCTCGAAGTTCTGCAGCTTGATCTCTTGTCCCCCCCAGCCTATGTAGCAGCGCCCGTCCAGGTACTTGCCCGGGTGCACCCCGTCGCGGTACCGGCCCCGGCAGACGTAAAGGTCCCAGCCCCCGGCCTTGTCTCCGCCCACGGCCCCATCTGGGAGACGGTCCGGCCCGGCTGCGGCCCAATGGGCCCGCCGCGCGGACAAGACCTCGTAGTTGCTAAGGGCCACCTCAGAGCCGCCCCATCCGATCAGACAGCGGCCGCCCGCTTCCTTGCCGTAATGGGTGCCGTCTTTGTAATAACCCCGGCAGACGTAGAGGTCGCCCGCTGAGGTGTGGCCGCCCCGGACGGCA
>JASFOZ010000430.1:0-4084 GCA_050116255.1 Desulfarculaceae bacterium | reverse complement strand
CGGCCATAGTAACCGGCTTATCTGTCCCTGGTCAATGCGGCGGCGTTTAGGCAAGGCCGAGGTTGGACTTTATAAAGGCGCATACTTTCTCCAGGGCGTTTTGGGCCTCTGGAAATAAGGGCGAAAGGGCTGGGTAGCAATGGACCATTCCTTTTCCGATTTCCAAGGTGACCCTGCCCCCGGATTCTTCCGCCTTTTGGGCAAAACGGACGGAGTCATCCAGCATATTTTCGTTCTCTCCCACCGAGATAAAAAGGGGAGGGAGTTTATGCAGGTCTCCATACAAAGGTGATATCAGAGGATCGGTCCGGTCATGTTCACCAGCATAGTATTTTGCAAAGACCTGCCAGGAACCCTGGGGGGCCAAGGGGTCCAAACGATTGTAGGATTCTCCGGTGCAGTTCAGGTCGGTCCAGGGGGACAAGACCGCAGCCGCTGCCGGAAGGGGTATATTGCGGTCTCTAAGAGCCAGTAAAGCCGCCAGGCAAAGCCCGGCTCCGGCGGAGTCGCCCGCCCAAACAATCTGGGATGGGCTTATTTTTTGGGAAAGAAGCCAGCTATAGACCTTGACAGTATCATCAAGTGCAGCGGGAAAGGGATGCTCAGGGGCCAGAGCATAATCAAATAAAAGGGCATTGACCCCGCTTTGCTTGACGAACTTAGACACAATGGCGCGATGCGCCCGGCAGGAGCCCATCACATAGCCGCCGCCGTGAAAATACAAAATCAGGCGGTCATTTTCCACACCAATGTTTTTGACAAACTCGCAGGCTGGTTCCTCCAGAGGGGCGGGCAGGACTTCAATGCCCGCAGGCAGTTTGCCGAACATGCCCGCTGATTTTTCCACCCTTTGGCGCAGGCCTTCGATAGACGTGTCCCCATCAACGGTCTCTCTTTTCCATTGCAGGCGAAACCAATGACGATGCTTCAATAAAAAGATAAAAAACCGGCTTCTGATGCTTCGCATGTTCATCCCCAAGTGAGAATCAACGTCCTTAGCGCCTTAGGCATTTGGCAATCAGTCATGGGCTTGAATGTATGCCGGCACCAAGCTAAGCAGCAACCCATTGCTTCTGGATTCTTTATCCAAGGCCGCCATGGTAATCGAGTTGCCTGCTTATGGTCAATGGGGGATTGCTCATAGGCAGCATTCCGCAAGTCTTAGCCATGACGATGATCAGCCCTGGCTTGACACGCTAGCAAAGTCATATTATCATATGACACTATGATAATTTACATTTAAGCAAGCAGGTAAAAATTCAGCAGTAAAAACCGGCAGGTTGGTGATTTTTTTAGGAGAATCAAAATGGATTGGGAAACCTATCTCAGCAAAATGCTGGACAAATACGACCACTGGCTGGAGCAAGGCAAGATCAAGAACACGGCCAAGGTGATCCCAATAGGGGAGTCAGTGCAGGCCCTGCAATGGGTCATGCCCACGGAACAAGTCCTTTTGCACCTGCGTAACTCACGTTCCTTTGCCCTGACCAATTGCCAGTGCCGGACCCTGGCCCGGCATTGTGACCGGCCCCTGGAGGTCTGTTTCTTGATCAATGACGCCGGAGACGCCGCCGTGGCCAAGGGGAAGGCCCGCCGGGTCTCCCTGGAAGAGGCGGAAGAAAGGCTGCGCCTGGCCAATCAGAGCGGCCTGGTGCATATGACCCTTTTCAACCCGGATCAGCACCTGTTCGCCCTGTGCAACTGCTGCCCTTGCTGCTGCCATGATCTGCAGTTTCTTTTGCAAAAAGGCCGCAGGGAGTTGGTGGCCCATTCCGAATACATTGCCGTCCAGGATAGGGAATCCTGCACTGACTGCGGGGTGTGCATAGACCGCTGTCACTTCGGGGCCAGGGTATGGGACCAGGAAGGCAACATGCACTATGATCCTGCCGCCTGTTACGGCTGCGGCTTGTGCGTGACCACCTGCCCGGCGCAGGCCATATCCATGCACAGGCGGCCGGAGATGCAGGTTGGCTCTGAAAGGGGGGCGGCTACTGCCGTGGGCAAAGGCGGGTAGGCGTAAAAGATAATCCAGCCTGTGATGGGGCCGGCGTTCCTATTTATGCCTTTTTAAGGGATGCTTTTTAAAGTATTCCCTGAAAACCTCCAGGGACTCTTCCTCCAACACCGGCCCGGTTATTTGGATTTCAGCCTGGGCCGCCTGGAAAAATTTGCGGGAGGGGAACTCCATCTTCCAGCCGCTAAGGGCCGAGAGCCTGGGGGCGGAAAGCCCGTAGACCAGCCTTTTGATCTTGAACAGATAAATGGCGCCGCAACACATGGCGCAGGGTTCGCAGCTGCTGTATATGGTGCTTCCGATGGCGGCCTTTATTCCCAGCTTGCGATAGGCCTTGGCCAGGAGGTTGGTTTCAGCGTGGTGGGTTACATTGTCATCGGTATGGATGGTGTTGCCCGCCTGCATGATGATGCGGCCGTCCTTGACCAGTACCGCGCCAAAGGGCTCGTTCCCCTGCTGCATGGCCTGCCGGGCCAGGCTCAAGGCCTTCCTGATATATTTTTGGTCAACATCTCCGGCATTAGCGCCACACGAAAGCAGGGCCAGAACAGACAACATCAAGATAGTTATGCAACAGATTTTCCTCATGGCAGGTTCCCTATGCTCCAGTTGTTTTGGGGCCCTCGATTATTAGCATGGTATCCCCTTGGGTGTTGACCGGTCAAATTTCAGGGATGTGCCCGAGGTTTTAGCGGTAAAGCCCGCCGCTGCCCTAAAAGACACCCTAGGGGCCTGCACCCACAAGAAATACTTGCCAAGACGGGGGCTTGCTGCTTAACTTGTATGCCACAAAAAGCGAGAAGGGCTTTATCAGCCAGGGGAAAACATCGGCGGATTTTGTAAATTCGGACCATTAGGAAAAAGGTGAGGCCATGATCTTGATGAAGTTCGGCGGCAGTTCCGTAGCCGACCGCCATCAAGTGGAGAAGGTGCTGCAGATCGTAAAGAGCCGCCTGGACCGGCGGCCGGTGGTGGTCAGCTCCGCGCACAAGGGAATAACCGACAGCCTGATCAGCTCCGCACGGGCGGCGGCGCAGCGGGAGTTCCAACTGCCCGACGTGATCGATCTGCAATCAGAGATCGCCCAATCCTTGGGCTGTCCTCCTGATCTGCTCAATCCTTTTTTTGAGGAGATCAGCGACCTGCTCAGGGGGATCGGTCTGGTCAGGGAGCTGAGTCCGCGCAGCTTTGATTATATAGCCAGCTTCGGCGAGCGCATGGCGGTCCGCTGCCTGGCTGATTTCTTCACCCGCCAGGGGGTCAAGGCCAAGGCCTTTGACGTCTGGGACCTGGGCTTTATCACTGACAACAACTTCGGCTCCGCCCGCCCCATACCCGGGTATGAGGAAATGGTGAAAAAGGCCTTTGCCGAGTCGGTGCCCAGGGACGTGCTTCCGGTTGTCACCGGATTCATCGGCAGGAGCGAGGGCGGCGACATCACCACTGTGGGCCGTAACGGCAGCGATCTCACCGCCACCATGATCGCAGCCGCCTTGGGCGCGGAGGAGGTGGAGATCTGGACCGATACTGACGGAGTCATGACCGCCGACCCCAGTGTGGTGCCCCAGGCGCGCAGCATCCCCCAGATGCGCTTTGACGAGGCGGCTGAGCTGGCCTACTTCGGAAGCCAGGTTTTGCATCCCTCCACCCTGCTTCCGGCCATGAACCAGGACATCCCGGTGCGGGTGCTGAACACCAACCGTCCTGAGCACCCGGGCACGGTTATTGACAAGCTGGGGGACCCCAGCCCCCGCAAGGTCACCAGTATCGCCTATAAAGAGAACCAGTTCATACTGACCATCACCTCCACCCGCATGTTCCGGCAGGCGGGGTTTTTGGCCAAGGTCTTTGAAGTATTGGGACGCCACCAAGTGGTGGTGGACGTGATCTCGACCTCAGAGATCAGCGTATCTTTGAGCACCGATGATCTAAAGCCCCTGCAGGCCGCCCTGGCCGAGCTGGAGCAGCACGGGCAGTGCACCATTGAAAAGGCTAAAACCGTGCTGGTGGTGGTGGGCCGCAACCTGGCCCGGCGGCGGGGTCAGGGCGCGGACATCCTCAGGGCCA
>JASFOZ010000429.1:0-4115 GCA_050116255.1 Desulfarculaceae bacterium | reverse complement strand
GCCATGGAGGTGTTAACCAGGTCCATACCCTCGAACTCGATGCTGCCCGACATGATACGGCCGGGCGGAGAGGCCACCAGGCGCATAATGGAGAGTGCGGTCACGCTCTTACCACAGCCCGATTCGCCCAACACCCCCAGGGTCTTGCCTTGGGCGATGTCGAAATCAATCCCGTCCAGCGCCTTTACCACGCCCTCGGGCGTGAAAAAGTAGGTTCGCAGGTCTTTGATGCTAAGCAGATCTTCCATGGCTCACCCGTGTAAGTGGCAGCTCACAAAATGGCGCGGCGCCACCTCAACCCTTAGAGGTGCTTGGTGCCGGCATACATCCATTACCTTGGGGCAGCGCGTATGGAAGCGGCATCCCGGCGGGGGATTAATGGGGTTGGGCACATCTCCGGTTAGCAGCTTACGTTCCAGGCGGCGGGCCTTGCCTCCGGCTGCGGCCATTGGCACCGCAGCCATGAGCGCCTCGGTGTAGGGATGCTTGGGATTGGTGTAGAGTTCGCGGTCGCTGGCCTCCTCCACCAGCTTGCCCAAATACATCACCGCAATACGGTCGCTTACATGCTCCACCACGCTGAGATCATGGGCGATGATAAGATAGGAGATACGAAATTTCTCTTTAAGCGACTCCAAAAGGTTGATCACCTGGGCTTGAATGGAAACATCCAGTGCCGAAACCGGTTCATCGGCTACGATGATCTCCGGGTTCAGGGCCAGGGCCCGGGCTATACCTATTCGTTGACGTTGCCCCCCTGAAAATTCATGCGGATAGCGCGCCATATGATCGGCCTGCAGGCCCACCGCCCCCAATAGTTCCACCACCTGGTCGCGCCATTTATGCGGGGGAACCAGCTTGTGGAAACGCAGGGACTCGCCCACGATGTCCCGCACCCTCATGCGCGGATTCAGCGATGAATACGGGTCTTGGAAGATCATCTGCATACTTCTGCGCAGGTCGATTAGATCGGCTCCTGTGGCTTGGGATACATCCCTGCCTTGAAAAGCGATCTTGCCCGCAGTGGGTTTGTAGAGCCTGATCAAGCAGCGCCCCACCGTTGATTTGCCGCAGCCGGACTCTCCCACCAAGCCCAGAGTTTCGCCGGCTTTGATGTAAAAGCTCACGCCGTCAACGGCAAAGACCTGGCCCACAGCGCGGCGCAACAGGCCTTTACGTATGGGAAAATGCTTTTTTAGCCCCTCTACCTCGAGAAGAGGAATGTCGTCCCCGGCAGTCATCAACTCTTCCTCAGGTGAGGGTCGACGAGATCACGCAGGGCATCACCCAAAAGATTTATCCCCAAGGCGCTGAAAAAAATGGCCATGCCCGGAAAGGCGGCCAGCCACCATTGCAGGAGCATGTAATCGCGCCCCTCGGCCAGCATCGTGCCCCAACTCGGGGTGGGAGGCTGTATGCCCAGGCCTAGAAAGCTTAGGAGTGATTCGCGAATGATGGCCCGTGCCACTTCCACCGTGCCCAAAACTAAAATGCTGGGTAAAAGGTTGGGAAGGATATGGCATCTGAGTATGCGTACAGTGGAGAGCGCCAGGGAAGAGGCGGCCAGCACAAACTCCTGCTCCCTGAACTTCATGGTCTCCACGCGGGTGACACGGGTGAAGATCGGCCAGCCGGTGAGGCCCAGGGCGATGATAATATTTTGTAAGCTGGGTCCCAAAACCGCCACCAGGCTCATGGCCAGCAGTATGAAAGGGAACCCCATCATGCTGTTGACCATAAACGATATCACCGAATCCACCCATCCTCCGTAGAAGCCGGCCAGAAGGCCCAGGGTCACGCCTATGAGCACCATGACAACGGCCGCAGATACCCCCACCAGCAGACTCACCCGTGAGCCGTACATAATTCGGCTCAGAAGATCCCGGCCCAAATGGTCGCTGCCGAGTATGTAGCCTGGTCTCGCACCCTCCATCCATATAGGAGGCTTGAGGCGGGCCATGATGTTTTGTTTGTATGGGTCATGGGGAGCGATCCAGTTGCAGAACAGGGCCGTGAATAATATACACAGGAGCAAAAAACCCCCCAAGACCCCCAGACGCAGGGACCACATCTTGCGGAGCACCAGGCGCAGGGTGCTGACTTTAGCATCATGGGCCGCAGTGAGCTCTAAAACTTTGTCAAGGCTCTGTGCCATATCTCTCCCTAGACCCTAAATCCCTCAAGAAAGACCCATGCAAACGAGTATGTCCTTTTTTATCAGGTCCAAGACCCTGAACTTACCTAGCCGGGACATCGGCTACGGTTTATGTCGCACCGCAAACCGTGGGGCTTTTATTCCAAACGTATGCGCGGATCTATCATAGCCGCCAAGATATCTGCGATGAGATTCCCCATGACCGCGAACAAGGCGAAAATCACCACAACGGCCTGCACCACGGGATAGTCGCCTATACGAATTGAATCCACGGCCAGGCGCCCCAGCCCCGGCCAGGCGAATACGGTTTCGGTCACCACCGCTCCCCCCAACAGGGCGCCGGTTTGCATTCCCAAGACCGTCACCAAAGGAATAGCCGCGTTTTTAAAGGCATGTTTCACCAAAACCTTGCGCTCGGCCAGGCCCTTGGCTCGGGCGGTGCGAATGTAGTCCTGGTTGAGCACGTCCAGCATGCCCGAACGCACCAACCTCATGTTTATGGGCAATATCCAAGAACCCAGGGTGACAGCGGGCAGAACCAAATGGGCGATGCTGCTCGATCCGGAGATGGGAAGCAACTTGAGCCAAACTCCGAAGATGATGATCAACATGATGCCAAACCAATAAAGCGGCAGGGCCTGGCCAACCAGGGCTATGAAAGTAGCAACGTTGTCTATTAAGGAATAGCGTTTGATAGCTGATATCACGCCAACCGGAATTGATATGATGGTGACGAAGATCAGCGAGGCCAAGGCGAGCTTGGCTGTGGCCGGGAAGCGCTCCTTGATCAACCGCATGGCCGGGACCTTGGCCACGAAGGAATCCCCAAAATCCCCACTGGTCACCAATTTGCCCACAAATGACAAATATTGAATAATCACCGGGCGGTCCAAGCCCATCTCTTTTTTAAACCGGGCTATGTCCTCCATCTCGGCTTCGGGAGGCAACAGCAAAAGGGCCGGATCTGTGTTTAGAAATAGTAAAAAGAACGATATAGCCGATATAACCAGACAGACCCCAACCGCTTGCACTAAGCGCCGAATTATATATGTACGCATGAAAGGTCAACTTGGCTCAGGTTAGCGGAAGCAGACCTGGTTTGCTAAATCCGGCCGGTATGATTTTGCCCAGGCCGGACCCTTGAAAGCAGGCTGTTTTTTCGAGCCTATATTCTGTCAGGCTCCATAAGAGCCTGACAGAATAAGGTTCAGTTTAGTCAGTCCATTTGGCGTATTGCAACAGCATATACTCATAAGGCATTACCGACACATCCAGGTTCTTTTTGGCGGCATTGATCTGATACTTGAGGAACAAGGGCATCCAATAGACCTGCTCCACGATGCGCTTTTGGGCTTTTACATAGAGCGCCTTGCGCTTGGCCGGATCTTCGGTATTGCGGGCTTCCGTCAACCAGGCGTCAACCTGGTCATCAGGAGCGTAGCATTTGGGGTTGTTTTTGAGGAACCAGGCGGGCATGATGCCCTCGGCGTCGAACACGAACCCAGTGCCCCAGGCATAGTTGCCGATGCCGGTAATCTTGCCGCTGTTGCGCAGTTTTATCAGCGAGCCTATGTTTCCGCGGTAGTCATGCAGTTTAACCTTGATGCCCACCTTGGCCAGCATATCCATGGCGGCCTGATTGAAAAGATTCTGCACACCGTAGTATTGCCACATGTCGATTTCAAAGCCTTTTTCATAGCCGGCTTCCTTCAGTAAGGCCTTGGCTTTGGCGGGATCGTATTTGTAACCCTTTATATCTTTGTCATAGCCGAAAAGGAATCTGTTGACTACGCTGTTGGTCACCTCGCCGTAGCCGTTCAGCAGATTTTTTATGATGGCATCCCGGTCTATGGCATGGAAAATGGCCCTACGCACCCGAGCATCTATCACCGGGGTCTTGGAGGCGCGGCCGTAGCTGTCGAACTGATAAAAGACAATGCGGGAAATGGGACTGGAAACG
>JASFOZ010000428.1:0-4166 GCA_050116255.1 Desulfarculaceae bacterium | reverse complement strand
AGCCTTGGGCGCCGAACCCGGCGGAGCCTCCGCAGAGGCGGCCCCGGGGGACGCCGGGGAGGTGTCCGCAGAAGGCGGTTGCGCCGGGGCGCTGGCTGGCGGGGGCGGCACCAGGCTTTTTTTTCGCATGTCATAGTAGTGTAAGGTCACAGTAGGCGGCTTTTTACTGGATACGGAACCGCCTCGCGGAGATTGGCGGAAGACACGCAGATGCTTACTGGGGCTTACGGTGTCCTTGGCCACGGCCTCCACTTCGAAGCCGGCCTTTTTCAGTATGGTGGTGGCCTCTTTGATCTTTTTGCCCAAGACCTTGGGCACCTTGCGGTAGCCCAAACCAGCCCAGGCCGGTGGCGTGCCCACGGCCGCTCCGCACCAGGCTGCGGCCACCATCAAGGCTACCAGAAAGGACGCACATGCATTGGCCTTTGGCAACATTGGTCTTTTTCTCCTTGAGGCTGCCAGGGCGCATCCATGAGAATGAAGGACCTTGTTTTAGTTAAACAGCGCCGCCCGCCTCCGTCAAGGGCAGGCCGCCTAATCTTGTCCCCCCTTTAGGCATGCCCGATTATGTTGGCTGCCCTAATCCACTTGTTTGCAGGCCCATGAGGGTATTTTGAGCCCAGCCCAGCGCTTGCAGAATCAGGGGACGCCCGTTTTCAACCGGGCCAGTGAATTTTGCGAGGGCAAGCCCAGGCGGGCACCCGGGCCTGACACTGGCAATGAGGGGATGGGGCCGGTTTCAAGCCGCCCTTTTATTCAGACCAATCCCTTGGCCCGCATCACAGGACATAGCCTGGGGCTTTGATTTCCACAGGGCGGTTCTTTTTGGCTAGAATTATCTAGGTGTTGCTGTCCAGCCGTACGAACAGGCGGTCGCCGATATTGAGGCGGTTGGAGCGCAGGCTGTTCCAGCGCCGCAACTTCGCCGGCGTGACCTTGTACCTTTGTGCGATGGTCCATAAGGAATCGCCCTTGCGTACGCGGTGAATCAGGGTCTTGGCCGGCTTGGCGGCAGCCGCCACCTTGACCTCAGCCTTGGCCTGGGGCACATAAAGAACCAGCTTCTGCCCCACTTTCAGGCTGGAGGAGTGCTTACCGTTCCAGCGCATGATGTCGCGGTGGTTGATGCCATAAGACTGGGCGATATCCCACAGGTTGTCGCCCTTTTTAACCACATGCACCAGCTTACGCTGGTTGCGGTGGGGTGCGGCATAGGTAGCCGCCGCCTTGCGGCGGACGCTGCTTTTAGCCACCTGGGTGTGCCGCCGGGATTGGGTCCCAGATTGCGCGCTGGGGGGTATGTAGACCATCTGGCCGATGCGCAGGCGCCTGGGGTTGAGCTTGGGGTTCATGGCCAGAAGATCGCCCAGGCGCACCCCAAAGGAATGGGCCAGCTTACCCATGGTGTCGCCGGGTTGTACCCGCACCTTCACAGCCCCTATGCGGGCCCGCCTCTCCGTGGGTTTGATACTGGCATAAGCGGCCGTAAAGGCTGCATGTTGGCCTGCGGGCACCCGCAATTTGTAGATACCGCCGGTGGGCGGTGCGGCCCAGCGTCTGAGTTCGGGGTTTAGGCCCACCAGTTCACGGGTGGTGATCCCGGCCAGCTTGGCGGCCAGGGAGAGGCTGGTGCCGGGGTGAATCTTGACCTCGTCAAAGGCCAAGGGCGGTTCATATTGCAGGTCAGTAAACCCGTATTTGGCGGGTTCCTTGGCAATGAGGGCGGCGGCTATCATCTTAGGTACGTAGTTTTTGGTCTCCCGCTTAAGATAGCGGCGGCGGCGCTGGCTGATGGACCAAAAATCATCGGCCTTGTAGCGCTTCAGGGCGCGGCGGATTTTGACCTCACCGGCGTTGTAGGCGGCTGCGGCCAGATACCAGGAGCCGAACTCCTGATACAAATCACGCAGATACTTGGCGGCGGCATGGGTGGCCTTGACCGGATCGCGCCTTTCATCCACCCAATAGTCGATTTTCAGGCCATAACGCTTGCCCGTGCCCCGGATAAACTGCCAAGGCCCCACCGCGTGGGCCCGGGAATAGGCGCGGCAGGAAAAACCGCTTTCGATCATGGCCAGGTAGACCAGATCTTCGGGCAGGCCGTATTCCTTGAGAATCTTGCCCATCATGGGGATATAGCGGCCGGAGCGGGCCAGCCATATTTTGAACCTCTTGGGAATTTTGGTCTGGAAGTAATCAATGAAGTGGGTGACTTGGTCGTTAATGGTTATAGGCAGGTCATAGGTAACCTGGCACTCTTCCTCTACCACCGGGTCTTTATCAGGAACGCAGGATTCGTAGCCCCCCAGCGCCTTGAGTTCATCAGCCACACGGGCCTGGATCTCCGCCGGGGAAGGGCGCTGGGCTTGGTGGGACTCAGAAGGCTTGACCTCCTCCTGGGGAGGAGGGGCCTGCGCCTCTTGGGCGGTGGGGGCACAACCAGCGGCCAAAAAACAAACCAAGCCTAGCGTAATCAGCAGTCGAGGTCTCATGAAACTCCACATAATGAATGATTTCAAATCCAGATAAAAAATCATCCTCATACATAGCAGATGCTAAAAAGAGTGTCCACCCTAAATGTTTGTTGGCGCAGAAAAAAATGCGTTAGTTATACTTAGGAAGAGGGCTCTTTCCGTTTTAAGGCTGACAATAAAAGGTGCAGATGAAAAAGGCGGTTTTGAGCCCTGCCAAGTCCTTACCTGGGCTTTTTAGGGGTTGGATTTGAATACCCAGGGCCAATCCTAGGGGTTTTCGTTTGACCTGCTCCCAGAGCAAGGGTAGGATTTTTGTCATTACTATTGCTAAAGACCACACCAAGTCTGGCAGGTTAAAAGGGCATTACCGTGAAACTAATTGAGAAAAAAACCCATATTTACATATTGGGATTAGTGGCTTTTTTTGTGACCAGCCTGTTGGCAATTGGAGCCCTGGCTGCCGAAGGCCCTGCCCCCCAAACAGCATTGGTCAAAAAAGTTCCGGTGATCAAAGGGTATCCCGCCGGACGCATCACCCCCTTGTTTCTGATCGTCCGCCTGCCGGTCAGCCAGATGGCCATGCTTTCCCAAAAGGGATTGCAGCTGAAGATGGAACCAGCCCCGGGGTTGGAGCTGGTCTCAGTCAAACTTTTGGCCACCGAGAGAATCTCCCAGGAGGCCGGGGCCGGGGTTATCCGGCTGGAACTCAAGGCCGGCGACCAGGCCGCGCCAGGGCCGAGGTGGGTGGCCGGTAAGATAGGGCTTTCCTTGAAAGAGGAAAGACTTGATCTGCCCTTTGGGGTGGAGATTCTGGTGCTGCCCCAGGGCCAGAGTCCGACCATAGTCATTCCGGAGATGCTCAGCTACCTGATGCAAGGCGGATCAAAGGCTGGCGCTGCATCCCCGCCAAAACCGGGGCCGGCCATGGACCCCTATGCAGGACGCTCGGTTTGGTGGATTCTTTTGGCGGTCTTTGCCGGGGGGCTGGCCCTTAACCTGACTCCCTGCGTGTACCCTCTGATTCCCATCACAGTCAGCTTCTTTGGGGGCAGAGCCCAGGGCTCCAGGGGCCTGCTCGTTGCCAACGCCCTTTTGTATTGGGCCGGCCTGGTGACCACCTACACCGTATTGGGGGCCTTTGTAGCCCTGAGCGGACGCATGCTGGGCGAGGCCCTGACCAGCCCCTGGGTGACCCTGGTCATCGTGGGGGTGCTGGTGGCCATGGCCGCCAGCATGTTCGGTTTCTGGGAGCTGCGGCTGCCCTCATCCCTGAACCGGGTGGCCTCGGCCAGTCGCACCGGCCTTTTGGGGACACTGGTGATGGGGCTTACCGTGGGCCTTCTGGCCGCTCCTTGCGTGGGGCCCTTTGTGGTGGGGCTCATGACCCATGTGGCCCAGGCGGGGCAGGTGGGCTATGGGCTGATAATCTTCTTCTGCCTTTCTCTGGGTCTGGGGCTGCCCCTTACGGTGCTGGCCTTTTTCTCGGGCGCGGCCACCCGCCTGCCCGGGGCCGGAGACTGGATGGTGTGGGTGCGGGCCCTGTTCGGGGTGATCCTTTGCATGATGGCGGTCTACGTGGCCAAGCCGCTTCTGGAGAATGAGGCCTTTGTCTGGCTTCTGGCCCTCACCGGGGCTGTTGGCGGCATATACCTGGGTTTCATCCAAAAGTCAGGTAGGGGCCGCTTTGTGGCC
>JASFOZ010000427.1:0-4175 GCA_050116255.1 Desulfarculaceae bacterium | reverse complement strand
GGTTACGGCCGAGGGGCTGCTGGCGGCCATGGACGCAGAGGGCGTGGACATATCCTGGGCTGTGGGGTTTCCCTGGAGCAAGCAGGAGAACGCCCGCCTGCATAACGATTACCTGGCCGGGGCGGTGCAAGAAAATCCCACCAGGCTGCGCGGCCTGGCCGCCATGGACCCGGCCGCGGACTGGGCCCTGGATGAGGCCCAGCGGGCCCTGGGCCTCGGCCTGGCGGGCCTGGGGGAGTTGGCCTTTTATTCCGGAGACTTAGACCTAAAGGCCCTGGGCCCTTTGTGCCGGCTCTGCGCTGAGGCGGATAAGCCCCTGATGCTGCACACCAATGAGCCTGTGGGCCACCGCTACCCGGGAAAGGCCCCCATGACCCTGGCCGCACTTTACGCCCTGGTGCGCGCCCATCCCCGCACCAAGCTGGTCCTGGCCCACATGGCCGGGGGGCTTTTCTTCTACGCCCTGCTCAAAAAAGAGGTAAGCGGCGCCCTGGCCCAGGTATGGCTGGACACCGCCGCCGCCCCCTTTTTGTACCAGCCCCGGGCCTATGGCCTGGCCGTGGAGCTGTTGGGCGAGGACAAGCTGCTTTTGGGCAGCGACTATCCCCTGCTGCCGGTGAGCCGCTACCGCAAGGAACTCACCGACCCCCAGGCCAACCTGGACCCCAGGCAACTGGCCCTTATTATGGGCGATGCCGCCCAGAAGCTGATCCCTTAGCCTGCAAGATACTTGGACTGCAATAATGCCCTGCTGATGCAAGCGAAGGGCGGGCTGCCCTCCAGCCGGTTTACCGTTTTGCTCTAGCCGCACCATGACAACCCTTTCAGTTTTGGCGGGTCAATGTTGCCTATTCCACCTGACGGAGCCAAGCACTTCCTGGCGCATATGTGATTATATTGAGGGGATTATTGTAATATTGACTATCAGTCAATAGGTGTTAGACTATACTGCCGAATAGGCTCATATTGGCTTGTGCTTTATTCTGGGGGGGCAGACTATTTCATAAGAGAAAAAATGAAGCTTTCTGATACCTGCCGGTAAAGCACCCGCGTATACCGGAAGCAACAAAAAGCCATAAAAAGCACATTGGCTGCAGCACCAACGGGGAATAGCCCCTGAACCCTACAGAAATTTATGGCCGGGACCATGAGTGGAGGGATTTCCATGAAAGCTTTTTCAGAACTCTTGCTGGCGAGTGTGTTGGCCTTTGTTTTCTCATTCGCGGTCAGCCCCTGTGCCGGAGCCAAGGATGAGCTGGGCACCTTACCAGGCGATGCCATTTATCCCTCCTTCAACACACCATCATGGACCAACAGCAGCGGCTGGGACCGGGCTGAGTATTACAGCACCATCGAAACCGCCGACCTGGATGGCGACGGCAAGGAAGAGCTGTTTGCACGTGGTCCGGAAGGAATAGAAGTGTGGGGTTTCAACACCGGCACCGGTATGTGGGACATGCTGGCCCAGACCCCGCTCTTCAGCGATGCGGCGGCCGGTTATTTGTCCTCTCATTTTATGACCATATTCGCCGCTGATATTGACGGCGATAATAGTGCGGAATTGATCGGACGCAGCAGCGCCGGGCTAGAGGCCTATAAATACGATGCCGCCAAGGGCGAGTTCGTGCTATTGGTCAGGGACACGAGTTTTTCCGACGCCCATCTCTGGAACATCAATCATTTTAAAACAATCCAAGCAGCCGACATCGACGGCAACGGCACTTCGGACATAATCGCCCGGTTCTCAAACGGTTTACGCGGGCTGATTTACGATCCCGGCAAAAAGTCCTGGCAAAGCACCTCCGTTCTAGGGGCCATGAGCGATGTCGCCGGCTGGCTTCTGCCCCAGCATTATACGACCATTCAGGCCGACAATTTCCTAACAGGCCACAGCCAGGAGTGGGTCTGGGGTTATGGACCCAAGGGCCTGGAGATCTGGAAATATGAGGTTCATATCAACGATTGGACCAATGTTTACCGCGGCGTGCCCCAGGCGGAACCCGACTGGCTCCTTGACGATCCCTCCTATTACTCCACCATCCAGGCTGCGGACCTTAACGGCGACGGCTACATGGAGGTGTTCGGGCGCACCTCAAAGGGGCTGACCATTTTTGAACGTGATGTCCTGCCCGATAAACAAGGCACCACATTCTGGCTCCCGGTGGCGACCCATTCCGAATTCCGGGACGGCAGCGGATATGAGCAATCCCACCGCTACGCAAGCATCCGCACCGAAGACCTGGACCAAGACGGTGTACCAGAGTTGTGGGTTGCTGACGTCCATGGATTTACCGCCTATGATCTGAGCGACCTTTCAGTGCTCAAGCTGGCGGACACCGGCCCGACCCTGGTCGAATCCCGGGGTTGGGGAGTGGACGCCCGGCACTATTTTGAGACCTGCCAATTCGCGGATATCGATGGCGATCAGTATGAAGAAGTGCTGATCCGCGGCGGCAGCGGCCTGCGCACCTTTGACCGTGCATCCTCCAGGGGGGAATGGTCCGACGACCTGGCAGCGCCCTTTCCCGCCTACACCAAAGGGGGCGAAGCCGTGGCCTACCAGGCAATCCTGGCTGAGCTTCGCTCCGAGGGACTGCTGGGCCAGAGCCAGGATCTAAGAGATGTGTATCAGGACTTCGGCAAAAGCACCTGGCCCAACATGCACAGCGCCATAAACAAGATGGATCGCCCGGCGGTGAGCCAGGAAGTTTGGAACGCGGTCAGCACCCAGATAAAAACCGAACTCAATGCCGTGACCCAGGTGCAAAGCATCTATCAAACCACCAAAGACCACCTGCAAAACTTTTTCAGCCTCAGCACCAACACCATTACCACCGTGCAGCAAAGGGTTGAAATCGAGCCCAACAACAACAAGATCGCCCAGTTCCTGGTGGGAGAGGCGGTGAAGCTGGCCATAAAGGCCGTTTCGGCGAGTGTAAGCGCCGTGGTCCCTGAAGCTGCCGCCTTGAATATCGTTATGCCCGTGGCCACGAGCCTGGTTTCACAGGCCTTTTCCGGCCTGTGGGCTAAGGACGATATCACAGGCTCCAAAGACAAATTGAGCATGAAGGCCGGGTTGATGCGGGATCAAATGAACAAATGGTTCATCAGCAACCTGGTCAAAACCGACGTCCAATACCAGGATGTGGCCTCAAGGTGGGGCAAACTGCAGCAGCTTAATGCCTTCTACAATAATTATAATGAGGATTGGGTCAAGATCCTGGACCAGTCTTTGGAGCCCATGAACGAGGCCTTTAAGTACCATACTTATCAAGCCCTGATGCCCGTCACCTACTCCATTGCCTATATAAACTGGAACACGGCCACCAAAATAAGATGGTGGGCCCTGGGGGCTGATAAATGGTACAACCCGTTTGGCCTTTATAGTGAGCCGAACAAAAGCACCTATTATCAAAGCGGGGATAAACGTTACGTGATCGCAAAAATAACTAGTGTAAAAGACTACTTTTTCGTGGGGGTGGTGCCCACCAACGTCATGCAAGATCTGCTGGGCGACACCCCTACCGATGAAGCTAAAAAAGCGGTGTTCGACCTGGATGGAGCCTGGGCCTGGGATTGGTGGGATTACTCTCACCCCTTCCCCACCCATCATAGTCATTAAGCAAATTAAAACACCCGGCATATCGTCCCTGCTAGGGGCGGTTTGCCGGGAATAAGCCGATTCCCCGGCCTGCGGGCAGTATTGCAAAAGGGGTTTGGGGACATGCTTGTCTTGCACAATCAGGTTAACTTGTGTCCAAACCGCCCCGGTAAGTTGTAAATGACGGGATATGATGGTGAGAGCCGGTACTGAGGAGGAGAACATGCGAAAAGTCATCTGTGTGGCGTTGACGGTGTGCCTGGCGGCAATGGTGCTTTTCTGGGGCTCCCTGACGGCGTCGGCTGCCATGAAGATGAAATGGAAAGCGGTGTCCCACATCACCAAGGTGGAGTTGATGCATGTCCAGGACGCCAAGGATCACATCATGGGCATATACGAACACAAAGGGGTGGCCCTGTTCGACGACGGCCAGGCGGGGGCGTTTTTGGACCGGGGCAGCTTTGACATGTATGTGCCCACAGGCAGCCATGGCGGCTACGTTAAAATCAGCTCCAACGACGGCTCTACCATTGAATTCAAGTACCAGGGCACGGAGTACCGCAAGCCGGGCATA
>JASFOZ010000426.1:0-4176 GCA_050116255.1 Desulfarculaceae bacterium | reverse complement strand
TGTCAACGCAAAGTAGAAATGTCCTCTTTTCTGCCAAATAGAAATGTCCGGGCAGTGTCCTGTCTCCAGGGGTGGTGAGGACCTGGTTTGTGTTTAGTTGGGGATGTACGAGGGCGTAGCCCGAGGGCATCCCCAGGATTTTCTTTAGTGACCTTTTGCGGTTTTTCAATGGGTTCATATTTCAAATAGGTGGTTTTCCACCTAATGTGCAAAGAGCCGTCCAGTCTTTGCTCCATGACCACTTTGGCCCCCCGCAGGCCTGCGGTGATATGCTTGCGGTCAATGAGAAACAGCTGGTTATCAAGGCTGATAGTGTAGTCCTTTGCCACTGTGCGGAACTGCTGCCGACTCAGGATGGCATCCAGATCGAATCCCTTGCGGGGACGGTGCAGGTTGGCGGAGTTGGCCGGCTTGACTGCGAATCTGCGGTTCCACATGGGGATGAACTTCTTTTTAAGAAACTCATTGGCCTGGTCTATGGTGCTGATTTCGTTCAAACGAAACTCCTTTACCAGCCTGTCCTGGGCCGTACCAAAGCAACGCTCCACCCGCCCCTTGGCCTGGGGGCTGTTGGCCGATATGTACTCAATACCCAGCTCCTTCAAGGCTCGCTGTATCTGGGTCAGGGCGGGCGTGCCATTTAATTCCTCTTCCACCGAGGCCTTGCGGGTAGTACGGAAATGGCTGGCTTTGTCGGCATAGATGGCAACAGGACGCCCATGCCGCTTGATGTAGCCCTTTATGGCCGCCATGTTGGTCTCTGTGGAGTCAGTAGGGAAAAAGCGCATATAGGGGCGGCTGCTGGCGTCATCGATCAAGGAAATAAGCCAGGCCTTGTCATTGCGTCCTTCAAACCAATCATGAACAGAACTGTCCATCTGAATCAATTCTCCGAAACAGGAACGGCGGGGACGCCAGCTATGATGCTTGATCCTTTTCTTGCGGCTCTTCCAGAGCCCTTCAGCCATCATCCACTGCCGCACGGTCTCGCGGCTCACGCAGATCGATTGCCGCTCAAAAAGCTTCTCGGACGCCAAGGTGGGGCCGAAGTCATGGTATTCCTGGCGCAGGTGTTTCAGAGCTGTTTTCTTTACTTCCCCACCTATCTTTCGATTGGACTGCCTGCCCCGCAGCCCATGCACCAGACCTTGATCTCCATCTGTCCGGTAGCGCTTGGCTATCCTGCGTAACTGCCTGGTACTTATATGCAATACCTCTGCCGCCTCACTTTGCTTCAGACGACCGTTGATCATTGCTTCCAAAACCCGTATCCGATCCCGCTCCTTCTGACTCATAAGTAGCTCCATCCTCTTCCCTCCCACAAAACAGGAAAGAGGACATTTCTACTTTGCGCAATCCGGACATTACTACTTTGCTCCTACACAGCCTGTAAAGTAACTTGACTTGAGACAGCAGGATTTGGCAGTCTAATACGTTAATAAAAAAACGTTAACTTTCACCACAATCCGGAAAACAAATAACTCGCCGAGCCTGGTTGGGCTGCTGACCTGAATGGATCGCGGAGGACCTGGCTATGAGCTTGCTACGGCTCACCAAGGCCCAACTTGTTGAGCTACTGCAACAGGCCCAAGCTAAAATGGCTGAACTGGGAGATGACCCAGAATCCGCCATGGTAAGCTCTGCCCAAACGGGGCTGTCGCACACCAGTTTGCAGAAGGTGTTTTCGGCGGCCACTCATATCTGCGTTATCACCACTGACCTCCAAGGAAGCGTGACTCTTTTTAATCCCGCCGCCGAAAAGCTGCTGGGCTACCAGGCCGAGGAGGTGGTGGGAAAAATGTCGGCCACGGCCTTTCATCTGAGTGCGGAACTTGAAGAGCGCAGCCGCGAACTCAGTCTGGAATTGGGTAAGGCCGTGGAGGGTTTCGGGGTGTTTACCGAATACCCCGGCAAGGGCAACCCTGAGGAGCGGGAATGGACATATGTCCGTAAGGATGGATCTCATCTCTCTGTGAAATTGGTTGTAACGCCGATTTACAACCAAAACGACGAGGTGGAGGGTTTTCTGGGATTAGCCACGGACATCAGCTCTATTAAGCGCAGCGAGCGAAAGCTGCGCAAGACCCGGGAAGAATTGGAGCGCAAGGTAATTGAGCGCACCGAGGACCTCAGAGCCCTGAACCAAAGCCTGGAGGAAGAGATTGCCCGCCGTCTCCAGGCCCAAGAGGAACTGCGCCAAAGTGAAGAGAACTACCGCACCCTGGTATACAACCTCAACATCGGCGTGTACCGGACAACGCCTGGAGGCGAAGGCACCTTTTTGCAGGCCAACCCTGCCTTGGCGGAGATGTTCGGCTATGACACGGTTGCTGAGCTCGTGCAGAGCAAGGTCATTGATTGCTATATGGACGTTGGGCAGAGGCAGGAGTTTATCCAAGAGGTGGCAGAGCGGGGCAAGGTCTTCCGCCGTGAACTCCATTTAAAACAAAAAGACGGAACTCCTTTTTGGGCGGCCTGCACCGCCTCGGTCCGGCGCAATCAAAAAGGGGAAACGGTATGTTTTGACGGGGTCATAGAAGATATCACCCGGCAGAAAGAGGCAGAACAAGCCCTGCGGGAGTCGGAGAAAAAATACCGCGCCCTGGTGGAGAACGCCCACGAAGGCGTCTGTGTGGTTCAGGACGGAATCATCCGTTTCGCCAATCGCAGAGCGGCGGAGATCATGGGCTTGTCCAGAGACGAGCTGTTTTCCCGGGCCTTTTGGGATTTCATACATCCCAAAGATAGAGCCAAGGTCTCGCCACGATTGGTGTCTAAAGGAGAAGTTTCAGCAGGGACCAAGGCCCACATCTGCCGGCTGACCGATGCCAGCGGGATTACACGTTGGGTGGAAGTGGCCTCGATTCCCATCACCTGGGAAGGGGCGGCGGTGAGCCTGAATTTCGTCAATGATATCACCGGGAGGAGGCTGGCTTACGAGGCTTTACGCAAAAGCCAGGCCAGCTTGGCCCGCGCCCAAAAACTGGCCCGCTTGGGCAATTGGGAATTTGACTATGACGAAAGGTCTTTCACCTGTTCCCTGGAAACCTTTGCCCTTTTCGGAGTGCCTTCTTCTGAAAGTTTCATTTGCCTGGAGGATTTTCTGCGTATAGTCCACCGTTCTGATGTGGACTTGGTAATGGACACCATCGAGAAAGCCCCCAAGATGGCCGGGGTGGTTAGCCTTGAACACCGCATTGTAAAGCCCGGCGGCGAGGTCCGGGTGGTGAACGAGATGGCCGAAGTGGAACGTGAAGAAAACGGCCGTCCCTTGAAGCTGGTGGGCGCGGTCCAAGATATCACCGAAATGCGCCGTTCCGAAGAGCGGATGAGGCTTTTGGCACGCGTATTTGAGAACACCATCGAAGGAATCATGGTGACGGACACCCAGGGATTGATTCGAATGGTGAACAAAGGATTCACCGCCATCACCGGCTACAACATTGAGGAGATCCTGGGGCAGAGTTGGAAGGTATTGAAAACCGAGCGCCACGAATCGGGCTTTTACCGTTCCATGTGGAGGTCGCTCAGAAAGACCGACCATTGGCAGGGAGAGATTTGGAACCGGCGCCGCAATGGCGAACCTTATCCGGCCTGGCTCACCATAACCGCCATAAAGGACGCCCAGGACCGGGTGTCCCATTATGTAGGCGTGTTTCACGACATTACCGAGGCCAAACGCAGTGAAGAGCGGATCACATATCAAGCCTATCACGATGCCCTAACCGGCCTGCCCAACCGGCTTTTGTTCAACGACCGGCTCAATGTGGCCATGGCCCACGCCCAAAGAAGCCGGCAGGGGCTGGCTGTATTGTTTTTGGATTTGGATAGTTTCAAAAATATCAACGACACCCTTGGGCACGCGGTGGGGGACTTGCTTTTAATGTCCGTGGCCAGGCGCCTGATGCGTTGGGTGCGCGAAGAAGATACGGTCGCCCGTCTCGGCGGTGACGAATTCATCATGCTGCTTCAGGGAACCGACGATCCTGACTATATAGTGCAGGTCGCCCAGCGCATCCTGGACTCTTTGGCTGCACCTTTTTTAGTCAGGGAACATGAACTCTATGTGACCGCCAGTATCGGTATAACCTTGTACCCTCATGACGGCCTGGATTTAGAGACTCTGGTATCCAACGCCGATGTGGCTATGTATAAGGCCAAGGAACAAGGGCGCAA
>JASFOZ010000425.1:0-4187 GCA_050116255.1 Desulfarculaceae bacterium | reverse complement strand
CCCAGCCAAAGCTTATAGTTCCCCAGGGCGCCTCCGGTTATGAGAAATGCGATGAACAAGCCGGCCAGCAGATAGGAGGCGTAACCGCAGGCCTCGGCCTGCAGGGTTTGGGGAATGTCTCCTTGGGGCTGACTGCGGATAAGCCATTGCAGCCCCAGGGGCAACATCAGCAGCACCAGCCAGGCCAAACCGAACCATATGTCCTCTCGGCCCAGGCGGGGCAGTTCGGTCAAAGGCCAGAGTCCATAGACTGCAACTGCCGCCAGCAAGGCCAATCCGCCCTCCAGCAGGTTCAGCCTAAGGCGGTTGTCTGGTTTTGAGTTAGGCACCGGCTACCTCTTGATATACCGCCATGGTCCGGCGGGCGGTGTTCAGCCAGGAAAAACGGGCTGCTTGTTTAAAGCCCCGGGCCCTACAATCATCGGCCAAATCCGGGTTGGTGGTCAAGCTGGCCATGGCCCCGGCTAATTCCTCCGTCTTACCCGGGGTGACCAAGAGCCCGGCATTTTGCACCACCTCCCGCACTGCGGGCGTATCCGCGGCCACCACCGGCGCCCCACAGGCCATTGCCTCCAGGGGCGGCAGGCCGAAGCCTTCATACAGAGAAGGAAAAACAAAGGCCAGGCAGGCGGAGAATAGGCTGGGGAGGTCCTCATCAGGAACATAACCCAAAAGCCTGACCTCGTTTTGCAGGTTCAATCTTTGGATATCTTGCAGCAGACGGGGATATTGAGGGTCGTTTTCAATGGCCCCGGCCAGGGCCAGACTATGGGTCAGTCCCTGCCCTCGCAGATGAGCCAGGGCCTCGAGCAGAACCGTCATCCCTTTGCGTGTGTCTATTCCCCCCAAGTACAAGAAAAACTTGCCCCTGTCCGGCAGGCTCTGCCGGGACAAAACCTCTTTCACCCGGGCGGGTTCTTTTTCCGGGCCCAGAGCCGGATCCGCCGCTTCTGGGATCACCTCTATTCTTTGGGGGCTGATGCCAAATATATCGATGAGGTCGTCCTTGGTCTGGTCGCTGACCGCTATCAGCTTTTCTGCCTGGAACAGAGACCTCGTCTCCAGCCAGCGCTTTAAGGCGAATTCAAGGCGGCTGCGGCCGGCGCGATAGGACTTGTGCATGCGCTGGAAGATGAGATCGTGGACAGTGATGACCGTGCCCGGCCCCACCCGGGCCGGGGCATCCAGGTGGCTGAGGAAATGGACTATTTTATTTTCCCGCCAAGCCGGCAGTAGGGGCCGTCGGATAAGAAAATGATAGGTCAACAAACGCTTGCCCGCAGGCAACCAGGCAGATGCGGTTTCAGCCAGGAATCTTGAGGCATCAGGGACCAGGCCGGGGTCAGGCAAATCCTTTTGAAGTAGAAACTCCACTTGCGGAGGCTGATCCAACGATAAAAACGATTCAACCAGGTTCTTGGCGTAGCGGCCTATGCCCCGCTGCCGATGGGCCTTGAATCCGGCCTGCAAAGGCCTGCCGTCCAGGACCACCCGGACTCCGGTCATGGCAGCTCCAGATTCAGGTGTTGGGTCAGGATTCTTTTCAAATCCGATGCCACGGTTTGGGGCTGGAAGGCCTCTAGTCTGGCCCGGCCGGCGTCGGTCATGGCCTGCGCCAGGGCTTTGTCCTTGAGGATGCGGGCTGTGATCTCGGCGGTCAGGGCCGGGGTCTTCTCCTTTATAAGCCAGCCGGCCTTATCCAAGGTGCCGGGTACGCCGCTGCTGGCAAAGGCTGCAATGGGCAGCCCAAAGTACATGGACTCCACCAGGGGCACGCAAAAACCCTCATGCTCAGAGAGGCAAAGATAGAGATCAGCTGCTTGATAATAGGCCATCAGGGCGGCGTTGCTCACATGTCCGGCAAAATGCACATTTGTCACCCCGAGGTCATCGGCCAGCTTGCGGAGGCCGATGCCATAGGGGGTGTCCCCGCCGCCTCCCACCAGCAACAGCCTTGTTTGGGGCAGGAGCCGGTTGAGCCAGTATTGGGCCTTGATATGGTCTTCCAGGCATTTGTTGGGCGCCACCCGGCCCACATGCAATATGGTAGGCCTGCCATCCTGAAAGCGGGAAAGCACCGAGGGATCAGGAGGGGTCTTCAGCACCTCCCAGTCCATCAAGATGGGCACCACTTCGGTGAGGGGGCATCCCGCTTCTTCAAGCTCAGAGCAGTTATAGGGGCTGACTCCCAGGCCCAATTCCATCTGCGGGGCCAGCCTGGTCAGCTGGGCTCTGCCCATGCGGGCCCTTTCCGCGGCCAAGGGCAGGGTTCTTTCCAGGTACTTGGCCGGGGTGATGTTGTGGTATCTAATCACCTTGCGCCCCGGCATCTGCAACACCCGGTCGGCCAGGGGATGGCCGATGGAAAAATGGAAGATCAGGATGTCGTCCTCAGTGGCCTGGCGCACATATTCTTCGACAGACCGGGCCTGGTTTTCTAGCCGGGGATGCAGGTGCTGGGCGAATATTTCTGAATCAAGGCCCCAAGAGCGCAGTTGTCTGCGGATGGCCAGGGCGTCGTTGCCAATGGCGTCGCCATAGGCAAAGTCCGCCAGCATCTGATGCACCCTTGTTTTGCCAGATGTGGCTCTCTTGGCAGGGGCCCTGGCAGGGGTGGTGGATTCGTTCTCCAGCCGCTGGATCAGCTCTTGGTAGCGCCTGGTTATCTCCGGCCAGGAGTAGTTGTCCAACACATAGGCGCGGCCGGCAGCGCCCATCTTGAGGCGGAGGTCTTCCTTAGATAGCAGGTCGTCCAAACGGCGGGCGAATTGGGGGTAATCAGCGAAATGCATACCCCCGCCGCTGGCCTCAACGTGATCCCTGGTCACCCGGCAGCCTACATGGACCAGCACCGGGGTCTGGGCCAGCCAGGATTCCATGATAACCAGGGAGAAGCTTTCCAATAAGGATGGCTGCACAAACACCTGGGCCGCGGCATAGGCGTCGTATTTGTCCTGCAGATCCACAAATCCCAGGTCTTGGACACACTCTCTTCCCTCAGGAGGGATCTGGGCGGGAAGGTTGCCGATCAGGATCAGCTTGAGCCCTTGGGCACCTTGGCGTTCGTTGACATAGCGCAGGAAATACTCGATCAACAAAGGCGTGTTCTTGCCCGCGTCCTTGCGGCCGGCATAGAGAAGAAAGGGCCCCGGGATATTGAACTTCTGCCGGAACCTTTGGCCCTGGGCCTGCCAATCGCTGTCAACGCCTTCGCCCAGGACCAGGGGCTCGGTCTGCTTGAGGTTGTACAAGGACGCGGCCAGATCCCGCTCCGCAGGCACGTGAAAGACTATGGCCCGGCAGGACTCAAAGGCCCGGCGCACCGCAGCCATGCGTGCATAGCCTTCGTCGTGCAGGCAGGGTATGAGCACCGATCTGGCAGGGTGGAGCAAGGGCCCCCATACCGAGGTGGTGAAAAGATAGGGTATGAAAAAAAAGGGCCCCTCCTGGGGATGGGAAGCGATATGGTCCAAGAGGTCGGGGCTGTGCACCATGTTCAAATAGAACTGGTGCTCCTCCTGGGGCGTGAGGCGGCCGCCGCCGCAGACCCTGGCGTTCAGTTGGTTGAAAAGCTCCCCGTCGCGCCTGGAGGTGGGGAAACGCACCACCCGCACCCCTTCTTCCCGCGATTGCCCGGGAGCAAGCTGGTCATGGTCCCAGTCAGTGCCCAGGCCGGCCAGGCAGGTGGTGAGCACCTGCACCGGCACCCCGGCTGCGGCCAGGTTCTGCACGGTGCGCCGGGCCTCGGCCTCAGCCCCGCCGGGGATGTCAGGCCCGTACCAGGGCACCACGAAACTGGCCCTGATCCGGTCAGGGGGCGGGGCTTTGCTCATGGAACTCACTTGCGGCCCTTCACTGCGTAATCCTGGTATCCGTACAGGAGTTGATTCAGCCTTTCCATGTTGCGGCTGTAGGAGTCGGCCAGCTCTCCGCCTTCACCGGAAAAGGATTCCAGGCGGTTTTCTTTGGGATAAGGAGACAGATAGATTATCTCCACCTCCGCCAGCCCCGCCCATTGCCAGAGAAACCGGGCCGCCTCGGGATGGATGGGCTTTTGGTGGGTGAGGTCCAGGTAAAAGGCGCCGCTGAAGGTGGTGAGGCATTGGGGATTAATCGTCTCCGCAACCAGGGCGCCGCCAGGGGCGAGCTTGGTGGCGCAGAGGCTCACCAGCTCGGTCAATTCCTCC
>JASFOZ010000424.1:0-4197 GCA_050116255.1 Desulfarculaceae bacterium | reverse complement strand
CCACGGTGGTGCCGTTTGATGTCAACGGCAGAGAGCTGCTGCTTATTGACGATGTGATCTTTACCGGCCGCACCGTGCGCGCGGCCCTGGATTCCATCTTCAGTTTGGGCCGGCCTGCGCGGGTGGAACTGGCGGTTTTGGTGGACCGCGGACACCGCGAATATCCCATTCAACCCCAATACGTGGGTCATGCTTTGAAAACCCAGCGCCACCAATCAATAAACGTCTTCCTTTTCCAGGACCCAGACAAAGACCACGCCACCTTGGAAGACCATAAGTACCAGACCTTAAAGGCTTCTTAGCTCTACGCCCCCACATCTAAGCCCTTTTTAAATTAAACGGACAAAACCGGAAAATGTTTCCGGAGCAAGAAGGGATCAAGCCCCAAAAGGTAAACCTTGCCTATTTCCCCCGGGCAAACCTGATCATAATTTTTTAATTTTATTAAGCTATTTAGATTAAGCCTTCATGGCATGCTAGTTGCTTTAAAAAACGACTGCACAATTGGAGAATGCCCATGAAGATTACAAAAGAAATGCAAGGCCTGAACCCCGCGGCCATACAAAACGCCCCTGGGGTTAAAAAAGATGGATCATTTTCAGAGGTTTTGGCCTTGGCTGTGGATAAAGAGCAAAAAAATACGGCGAAATCAAGCCAGGCGCAGATGGCCGATAATCAGTTGGGTGGCAACCTGCCCCCGGAATGGTTTCAGATAAACGGCCTGTTGGACAGCTTGGACCAGTTTGGCCAGGCTCTGGCTGATAATAATAAGTCTTTACGGGAGATTGAACCCCTGGTTGCTGAGATGGAAGAAAAGGCCCAAAGGCTTGATGAGCAAATTGATGCTGAGGCCCAGTCGCCTTTGCATCCTCTGGCCAAAGAGGCTCTGGCCAGGGCTCAAACCGAGGTTTTAAAATTCCGCCGTGGAGATTATGTCTAGGCTATTTGGGGCTGTACTATGGAAGTACTGAATATCCCAGGTCTTAACAACATGGCCGCAGAGAGCTATGCCTCGGCGGAAAAACGTAAAGCCTCAACTCCGCAAAAGCAGGAAGACAAAGAGAGTTCCTCAGACAATCAACAGAATCTGTCTCCTGAGGATGTGCACAATTATTCGCGCTTGAATCCCGAGGTTCTGGCTGATTTTCACGGCCTTAGCCTGGAACAAGCCCGCTCGCTGCTGGGAGACGTTGCCCCTGAGATAACAAACCTCCACCCCTGGAAATTGGCCGAACTCCAGCCGGTGGTCGACCGCAGCCTCATTCCTTCGGCCTATGTATAGGGTTCCCCGGTCCGGGACGCTGGACCGATAACACAGGCGTCATAGCCACCGCTGAGACGCCAAGATGGCCAGGAATTTGATAACAAGGCTCCCTGGCCGTCTTCCTCTCCTTGAACGAGCGGACAAGGTTTTACCTTGTCCGCTTGCCTTTTTAGGCCCTGCTCCCGATTGTTGGTATGTGATATCTGGAGTGGTTGCCCGGGGGCAGGCAGGATGCCCCCGGGCAACGATCTGAATCAAATTGATACGCTGTCCGCACCATCGGCCATAACATCTGGAGATCAAACGCCATAGCCTGCTAAGGGCGATTAAGGGGTTTCATCCCCAAGCTGCTAATAACTTTTTGCGCCTCTGCCGAGAACACATAGTCAACGAATTTCTTTACCATTCCTTTGGGTTGCCCGTTGGTGACCAAGGAAAAAGTCTCGTAATAGGGATACTTGGGATCAGCAGGCCCCAACCCGTCCACTTTAAGGATGCGGGTGGCCCCGGGCTTACCCCTTACCGCCGCCTGGTTCACATAGGAGATGGATCCCTTGTACCTGCGGGTTGCGTCTCCGGCCGCGGTTGATTCCGCTGTAAGCAGATAGTAATTGATATGCCCTCCCCGCATCACCTGGCTGGTAAACATGTTGAAGGCCGCCGTACCCCGGTCCGGGCTGATCACACGGACCTGGAGATCCGGCCCCCCGACATCCTTCCAGTTGGTGATTACGCCCGAGAAAAGACCCCGCAGTTGGGTCAGGGTCAGGCTCCGCACCGGATTCTGAATGTGGGTGATGATCACCAAGGCGTCGCGGCAAAAGGGAATCTCGATCATGCCTTCGGCCTTATAGCGGGGGTGAAGATCTTCGGCAGTGGCAGCCAAATCACTCATGCGGTTGGACAGGCGGGACACCGCTGCATGCGATGAAAGACGGTCCACCTGAACCTTGATGCCGGTCTGTTTGGTGAAATTACTCAGGGTTTGGCCTTTAAAGGCCTCATAGACCTGGGCTGAGCATGAAAGTCTGATTTTTTCGGCAGCAGCTGCGGGCTGGGCAAAAAGCAAAATCCCGCACATTCCCGTCAAAACAAAACCAAGCAACAAAAAAACACTGAAGCGCACCAAACCCTTTTTTGATAAGTCATTCATCTTTTGCTCCTTTTCGGATAAGGTTTACATCCTCAAATCATGGCCGCATTCAGGTTTTTTCTTGCATAGATGCTTTCATTCTTTGGGCCGAGTGATTTGTTGTCCTTATCTCGAACTGCCCCCCGCTGTGACCTGAACCGCTACCTCATGACCAATCACCCCAGGCCGGCAGATAGGCCGCGCCTGAGAATACCTTCTATTTATTATATATTTTGCCTGCCTCGGCTTGATTGAGCAATAAGAATTCAACCTCATTCAGGGCCAATCAAGCCCCTCATTTGCGCCTGGAATAAGCCTCAACAATGAGTAAGCCTTGGCACTCAAAGTCTTTAGCTAGGTCTTGTTATGCTAAGGTAGGATGAAGGGATTTTGAGAGCAGGAAAAAACCCTCACTGGCACTGGTGAGCTAAAATCAATCATATCAAATGGTTGTATGGGTTGAATTAAGTGAGGATTATTTAAGTTTCAGTCCAAACCGTTGCCTCATCTCACGGCATAGACCTCAACCGGCCTGCTTATTCCCTTGACCTCAATATCAGGAAGCCTTGCCAAACCATCTGCGTCCGCTGGGTCGAGGTGCAAAAGGGCATGGGTGTGGGCGGATATCAGCATCCGCACAGACATTTTCTTGGTGAGCTGTTGCAGCCGCGCTGCCAAGTTAATGGTGTCGCCGACCAATAGATAGGAAAGCCGGTCCGGGCTGCCGATGTTTGCCGCCACTGCCGGGCCGGAATGGATGCCGATGCCGTGCCTCAAACGGGGGAGCCCTTGTTCACTCAAGCTCTGGTTCAGCAAATCAAGGCGCCGGTTCATCTCCAATCCAGCCTTAAAGGCCCGGATGGGATGGTCTTGGCGGCTCACGGGCGCGCCGAAGACTGCATAGACCTCGTCGCCCAAAAATTGAAGCACCGACCCCCCCTGCTCTTCCACTGCCTGGGCCATCTCTTTGAAATACAGATTCAAAACCTGCACTATCAACTTGGGGGGATTGCTCTCGGTCAAGGGAGTGAAGTCCCGTAGGTCAGCGAACAGGATGCTTACCTCTTTTTTTTCGCCATCCAGAGGGATGCGCCCGGACAACACCTCGTCCCGGACTTCCTGGGCCACGTATTTCCCAAACACATCCCGGATCACTTCCCGCTCAGCCAGCCCCTCTGTCATATCATTAATAACATCGCCGGCATAGCCCAACTCATCGTTGGAAAAGACCCGGACCCGCTGTTGAAAGTCCCCATTTTTAACCTTTTTAAGAACAGAGATCATTCCATTCAAGGGGCGGCTGATATTGCTGGCCATAAGGTAGGCAAGCAGTACTCCCACGGCCACAAAGATAAGAGAGTCAGCCAGGAAGGATTTTCGCAGCCACATCAGATGCCCCTGGGCGGTCAGAAGATTGGACCAACTGGATATCCAGATATTGGTGAGGATAACGGCAAAGGGAATCACACATACTCCGGTTATAAGTGCCGACAAACGCACGCCTATCCAGTGGCGCAGGGTGCCCGGGGTTGCCCAGAGCCGGCCATGGGGAAAGAAAACCGGGGCCAGGAACTTTTGCAACGACCACTGCAGGATAAAAAAAGCGGCCGTGGCCGTGATCAGGCCGTTGAGGAAATCCAGCACTACGACGGCTAAGACATGATTCCAGCCCTCACCATAAACGCGAACCACCACTGTCAAAACCAAGGCCGACACCAGCCAGGCCGATAGATTGAACAGTATGAGAAAGTAGGGCTCATTCAGCAGGCGCTTCTTGGCCAGGGTCAAGTCTGGCTCATCT
>JASFOZ010000423.1:0-4200 GCA_050116255.1 Desulfarculaceae bacterium | reverse complement strand
CGGGGCAGGACCAGTAACAAACCTATTGCACCTTTCGCCGCTACCCCAAGCAAGCGAGGCCGCCTCCTGCGCCCATGGCAGGAGGCGGCCTTTTCCGTACAGGCCCCTGGGGCGTGTTAATATGGAAAGAAACCTTGGCAATGGGGGCTCATATGAAAAAGACGCAAGTATTGCTACTGGCGCTGGTGGCCCTGATCTCTGGTTTGATAGGCGGGATGGCCGCTGGCCAACTGGCCGGAGCCACAGAGGAAAAAGCCCAGGTGCTCAGCGCCCAGGAATTTCGGGTGGTGGATGATCAAGGCAGGATAAGGGGCATGCTGGGTGTAAACCAGCAAGGCGTAAGCCTGGCCCTTTACAGCCAAAAGGGCGTCCACCGCCTGGCGGTTCAGGTCAGCGGCGCTGAACCCAACCTGAGCCTGTACGATGACAAGGGCAAGGTCCGGGCGGTGCTCTGGCTCTCAGGCCAGGTGCCGCAACTGGTTTTGTTCGACGCCGCCGAAGGCCGCCGGGCAGTGATGGAGGTGGTCCAGCCCGGCCCCCGCCTGAGCCTTTTGGATAAACAGCACAAGGTCCGGGCTGTTTTGGGCGCCGCCGAGTTCAAACATCCCAGCACCGGCAAAGAGATGCAGCAGGCCGAGTCTTCCCTGATGATGTTCAATGCCTCGGGCCGGGTGCTGTGGTCTGCGCCCTAGGGGAACCTCATGGTGCTTGAAGGCCGCCTGCATTGCTGCCGGTGATGAGACCCCGCACCTGGCTTAGGAAAATCCCATGATGCTGCTCCATCCAAGCTGACTGCACAATGAACCTTGATTCTGACCTTACCACCGCCCCCATCCCCGGCCTGATCCGTAAGCTGGGCATTCCGGTGAGCGTGGGATACTTTTTTCACACCATGTTCAACGTGGTGGACACTTACTTTGCAGGCCTTATCTCCACCCAGGCCCTGGCGGCGCTGTCTGCTTCTTTTCCGGTATTTTTTATTCTGATCGCCGTGGGGAGCGGCTTTTCCGTGGGCGCCACCGCCTTGATCGCCAATGCCTTGGGGGCAAGGGACCCAGAGCGAGCCTGCCTTTTTGCAGTGCAGGCCCTGATCTTTGCCTTGATACTGGCCCTGGCGGTCACCTGCCTGGGCCTGGTCAGCGCCCCTTATCTTTTCCGGGCCCTGGGGGCAAAGGGGGAGTACCTCAAATTTGCCCTAGCCTATATGGACACTATTTTTTTGGGGTCAGTGTTTTTCATGTTGAACTACATGTTCAACGCCGTGCTCAATTCCCAGGGCCGGACCAAGCCCATGCGCAACTTCCTGATCCTGGGCTTTTTTCTGAATGTGGGCCTGGACCCCTGGTTCATATACGGTGGATGGGGGCTGCCGCCTCTGGGCGTGACCGGCGTGGCCCTGGCCACGGTGGCCATTCAGGCCACGGGCACCATATACTTGGGACTTAGCGCCCGCCGGACCGGCCTGTTGGGCGGCTTTGGGCCTAGGGCCCTCTTACCCAGATGGCAGGCGGTCAAGCAGATCGTGCACCAGGGACTGCCCGCCAGTGTGAACTATATGACCATCGGCCTGGGAATTTACGTAATCCTCTACTTTGTGGGCGGCTTCGGCGAAAAGGCGGTGGCCGCCTATGGGGCGGCGGTGCGGGTGGAGCAGATAATCCTTATGCCCACCATCGGCCTCAATGTGGCCACCTTGAGCCTGGTGGCCCAGAACAACGGCGCCGGGCTTTTTGGCCGCATCGATCAGACCGTGCGTACGGCCCTGGCCTACGGCGGAGCGCTCATGGCCTTGGGGGCCGGCGTCCTCCTGGCCCTTGCCCATTACCTGATGGGCTTTTTCACTGACGATCCCCAGGTGCAGGGCATGGGCGCCTTGTACCTGCGCATAGACGCCTTGACTCTTTTCGCCTATGTGGTGTTGTTTGTAAGCACCGCCGCCCTCCAAGGTGTTAAAAAACCCATGTTCGCCATATGGATCGGCCTTTTCCGGCAGTTCGCCGCCCCGGTTGCCGTCTTTTTCCTGTGCACCCAGATATTGGCCTTGGGCCTGGTCAGTATCTGGTGGGGCATTTTCGGGATCACCTGGTCAGCCGCCGCCATTGCCTATCTCTATGCCCGCCGCCAGCTCGCCGGGATGGTCCCAAAGAGAAAGTGTTAGTTAAATCAATGCTTAAGCGCACATTTATACATATTCCCGGGGTAGGGGCCAAACGGGAGCTGGGCATATGGAAGACTGGGATCCAGACCTGGGAGGATTTCCTGGAGCATGGCCGGGCCCTGCTGCCGCCCCGCATCTTCGGCCTGGGCCTGCCCGTGATTAGGCGCTCCCTGGCCGCCTGGCAAAGCCCCGGCGGCACGGCGGAACTGGCCGCAATGATCCCCTGGGCAGAGCATTGGCGGTTTTGGCCTGAGTATGGCCGGGTGGTGTACTTGGACATAGAAAGTGGGGGCGATCCCCAGGAATGGGGGGGCATCACCATGGTGGGTCTCTATGATGGGCAAGCGGTGGAGCAATATGTATCTGGACACAATATATGGTTAATAAATGATGCTATGAAACAATATGATGTGGTTTGTACCTTTGCCGGCCGCAGTTTTGACATCCCGGTTTTAAAGCAGGTGTTCCCCAATCTGATTATCCCGCCAGTGCATATTGACCTGCGCTGGGTCCTGAAGAGGCTGGGCCTTGGCGGCGGCCTCAAACGCATTGAAAAGATGCTGGGCCTGGGCCGGCCGACCCAGGTGCAAGACCTGGATGGTTATGGCGCGGTACGGCTTTGGGCCGCATATCAACAGGGCGATGCCAAGGCCTTGGACACCCTATTGGCCTACAATGCCTGCGACGTGGTGAACCTAAAACCCCTGCTGGAGTATGGGGTGAGTGAGCTGCGCCGCCGCCTTTTAGGGCGCTTAGGCGGCCTTGACTAGGGTGAAAATCAGCCATATTCACCCAAAAAATCGCACACCCTCTGGGGCTGGCCTAACTTGGTGCTTTCGTGTTAATCTCGGCTCAGTCAAAGGAGGTGCGGACTTGGAGCTGATCGAGGGCGTAAGGACCAAGAGACTCAAGGTCATTCCGGACCAGCGCGGCCGGTTGATGGAGATTCTGCGCAACGATGACGAGATATTCGCCGGCTTCGGCCAGGTTTATCTCACCACCACCCTGCCCGGGGTGGTCAAGGCCTGGCACCTGCACAAGCTCCAGACCGACAATGTGGTCTGTGTTTCGGGCATGATCCGCCTGGGCCTGTATGATGACCGGCGGGACTCGTCCTCTTTTGGCCTGGCCAATGAATTTTTTCTGGGGGTGCACAACCCTCTGCTGGTCCAGATACCTCCCCACGTGTACCACGGCTGGAAATGCGTCAGCCTGGAGGAGGCCCTGATCATAAACACCGTAACCGAGCCCTATAACGCCCAATCCCCGGACGAGTACCGGTTGGATCCCCATGACAACCATATACCCCTGGATTGGTCCCGCCAGGACGGCTGACCAAGCCCCTTGATTTCAGCAGGATGAGCCCGGCCATGGAGCAAGAACCTTTTCCGCAAAAGGTCAGGCCCCATAAATGGCAGGAATTGGGGCGCTTTTTGGGAATTGCCTTGAGCGTGGCCCTGCTTGCCTTGGGCATACACTGGGGTCTGGGCTGGAAAGGGGCCTGGTTCTGGGGCCCGCTGGCAATCCTGGGCCTGGCGGTGGTTATCAAGGTCGTCAAGACCTTTGGCCGGCCTTGAGCTTGCCAGCCGGCCTTTGATGTATAAATGGCTGGCGTGTTAGCGGCAACAGTGGCAAGGCGTTACTGAAAAACCGCAACTCCTGTCTGCAGCATAATCCTCGACGAATTTCGGAGGAACAGACGGCCGTCATGGCGGCGCTTGGCCGAAGGCGCGTGATTTTTTTTACAGATAGGTTTTTTGTTATCTGTCCCAAACCCAGCCTCACCCTGGAGTTAAGGCGTCCGGGTTTGAACAAGCTTTTTAATCTAGAACCCCAGCCTTTGGGTGACATGAGACCTCTTTTTATTAAGAAATTAGGCAGGATTGACGAAGTGAGTCGCCGCATCTTTTGAGATCGTTCCAAACACAATGCCGGGCCGGTTTAGGAATATCTGCACGCCTGCGCGGACGATCAAATTTATGCAGAAAACCGCCGTTGTCAAAGTCGCCGGAGTGTTCACAACGTCCTTGACATAATCAACT
>JASFOZ010000422.1:0-4208 GCA_050116255.1 Desulfarculaceae bacterium | reverse complement strand
GGGAAGTGCCAGACGAAATTGACCAGGCGGTGATAATCGTGCCCGCCGAGGCTGTGCCCCCGACCCTGGAACAGGCGGCGGCCAAGGGAGTCAAGGGATGTGTAATAATCACGGCCGGTTTCAAGGAGGTGGGCGGCCACGGCGTGGAGCTGGAAAAGAAAGTTCAGCAGATATCCGCTGAGCATGGCCTGCGTATCGTGGGCCCCAACTGCCTGGGTATCATAAACACCAATCCGGCGGTGAGCCTAAACGCCAGCTTTGCCCGCGTAACCCCCCGCCTCGGTAATATTGCCTTTGTTTCCCAGTCCGGCGCCCTATGCACTGCGGCCTTGGATGTGGCCGCAGGCAGGAACATTGGTTTTTCCAAGTTCATCAGCTTCGGCAACAAGGCCGATGTAAATGAGGTGGATTTCTTGAGCTACCTCAAGGATGATCCGGATACCGATGTTATTCTCCTTTATCTGGAAGACATCTCCAACGGCCGCCAATTCATCGAGGTCTGCCGCGAGATAACCTGGGACGCAAAAAAGCCCATCCTGGCCATCAAGAGCGGGTCATCGCCCGAGGGGGCCAAGGCCGCCGCCTCTCACACCGGCTCCATGGCTGGCTCCGACTCCGCCTATGACGCCATTTTCCTGCAATCGGGCGTGCAGAGAGTGGAGTCCATTAACGAGCTTTTCAATTACGCCGTGGCCTTTGCCAATCAACCCGCGCCGGCGGGCAAGCGGGTGGCCATAGTCACCAATGCCGGCGGACCGGGGATCATGGCCACCGATGCCGTGGTCCGTCATGAACTGAGTCTGGCCCGGTTCAGCCAGGAGACCGAAGACCGCTTGCGCGAATGCCTGCCGCCTACCGCCAATATCCATAATCCCGTGGATGTCATCGGAGACGCCACCCACGAACGCTACGAGGCGGCCCTGAAGCAGGTGGTGAAGGATCCGGATGTGGATGGGGCCATAGTCATCCTCACCCCCCAGGCCATGACCGATATTCTGGAAACCGCCCAGATAGTGCCCCACGTGGCCCAGGACTGCAAGAAACCCATTTTGTCTTGCTTCATGGGCCTGGTTGACGTGACCGAAGGCGTGCGCCACTTGGAGAGACACGGCATACCCAACTACACTTTTCCCCAGGCCGCGGTGCGGGCCATGGCCTCCATGGTCAAGTTCGGCTGGCTGCAAGGGCTGGAACGCCGGGCGGTGAGGCGGGTGGCCGCAGACCGTCAGGCTGCCGAGGAGCTGATTCAAAGTAAGTTGGGCGATCAGGAGCAGGTGCTATTACCCCAGGCTGAGGCCAACGAAATTCTGGGCCATTACGGTTTTCCGGTGCTGCGTAACCGGCTGGTGGCGGACAAGAAACAGGCTGGGGCTGCGGCGGCTGAGATCGGCCTGCCCGTAGCCATGAAGATTTCCTCTCCGGATATCCTTCACAAGTCAGACGCCGGCGGAGTGATGCTGGGCATCGCCTCTGAGGCCGAGGCTGGGCAGGCCTTTGAAAAGCTGGTGGCCAATGCCAAGGCCTATAAGCCTGATGCCCGCATTGACGGGGTCTTGGTGGAGAAGATGGCCTCAGCCGGCATCGAGGTGATCTTGGGCGCCAGCCGCGATCCCAAGTTCGGGCCGGTCTGCATGTTTGGCCTGGGGGGGATGTTCGTGGAGACCCTGCAGGATGTGAGCTTCCGCCTGGCCCCCATGTGGGAGGTCTCAGCCGAGATCATGATCCAGTCCATCAAGTCCTACAAGGTGCTGTTGGGGGTGCGGGGTAATCCGCCCTCGGACATCGACGCCCTCAAGGATTGCATTCTGCGCCTGAGCCAATTGGTCTCTGATCATCCCCAGATTTCGGAGCTGGATATCAATCCCCTGTTGGTCTATCCGGAAGGGCAGGGCTGTGTGGTGGCGGACAGCCGCATCGCCTTGACCAGGGTTCCTGATAAGAGCTAGCCGACGCCGGGGGCCGGAACCGGGCTCCCTGAAAGGGCAGGTTGAAAAGGGCGTGAGTCCTTAACCTGCCCTTTTCTGTGGGACTGGACAAGACAATAAAACCCACCCCTGGGCGCTTGAGGCCCGGAGAATCAGCCTGGCTAGAGAAAACTCTGCACCCGCTCCAGATTGTGGCGCATACGCTCCAGCTTGGACTGGGCCTCTGCCACCTTGGCCTTTTCTTTCTCCACCACCTCTGGGGGCGCCTTGGCCAAGAAGCCTTGGTTGGCGAGCTTCTTTTGGCTTTGACCCATCTCCTTTTCCAGCTTTTGGATGCTCTTGCTGAGCCGGGCCTCTTCAGCGGCAAAGTCCACCAGGCCCGCCAGGGGCACAAACACGGTGACCCCGGGCAGGGCGGCGCTGGCCGCCTTTTCCTGGGATTGGCCGGGGCTGGCAAAGCGGACGCTGCCGGCCTTGGCCAGGCTGCTGATACGGTCGCTATGCTCTTTGAGCAAGGCCTCGGCGCCAGCATTATCCGGGGCCAGCACCACATCCACCGGTTGGCCGGGACTTAGGCCCATCTCGCCCCTGATGTTGCGCACCGCTCCGATGACCTCCATGAGCAGCCCCATGTCTTTTTCGGCTGCCGGGTCTTGTTCCCGGGGCGAGCCCTGGGGCCAGGCGCTGGCCATGACGCTGCCCTGGGTATGGGGCAGCTTTTGCCACAACTCCTCGGTGACAAAGGGTATGAAGGGATGCAGCATTCTTAGAACCCGGGTGAACACCTCATGCAAAGTGCGGCGCACGGCGGCCTGGCGGGAGGGGTCGTCTTGGTTGTAGAGGAACGGCTTTATCAGCTCCAGATACCAGTCGCAGAACTCGTGCCAGGTGAAATGATACACTGCGTTGGCGGCGTCGTTGAAACGGTACTCCTCAATGGCTCGGGCGGCTTCCCCGGCGGTGCGGTTGACCCTGCTCAATATCCAGCGGTCTTCCAAAAGGGGCTCTAGTTGCGGGCCTTCCTTCATATCTTCTTCAAGGTTCATCAGGGTGAAGCGGGCCGCGTTCCATATCTTGTTGACAAAGTTGCGGTAGCCTTGCACCCGCTCCTCGCTCATCTTGATGTCGCGGCCTTGGGCGGCAAAGGCGGCCAGGGTGAAGCGGAAGGCGTCGGTGCCGAACTTGTCCATCACCTCCAGGGGATCAATGACGTTGCCCTTGGACTTGGACATCTTGCTGCCCTGGGCGTCACGCACCAAAGCATGGATGTAGACGTCGTCAAAGGGAACCTCGCCCATGAATTCGATGCCCAGCATCATCATGCGGGCCACCCAGAAAAACAAGATGTCAAAGCCGGTGACCAGACAGGAGGTGGGATAGAATTTTTGGAGCATGTCGGTCTTTTCCGGCCAGCCCATGGTGGAGAAGGGCCACAGACCGCTGCTGAACCAGGTGTCCAGCACGTCTGTCTCTTGCCTGAGCCCGTCCTTGCCGCACTTAGGGCAGGTTTCAGGCTCGCTGCGGCTGACTATGACCTCGCCGCATTCACAGTACCAGGCGGGGATGCGGTGGCCCCACCATATCTGGCGGCTGACGCACCAATCCCGGATATTGGTCATCCACTCGTCGTAGGTCTTGTTCCATTGCTCAGGCACGATGCGGGTGCGGCCGTCTTTGACCGCCTGCAAGGCCTTGTCCGCCAGTGGTTTGACCTTTACGAACCATTGCTTGCTCAGTATGGGCTCGACCATGGTCTTGCAGCGGTAGCAGTGGCCCACTGAATGCAGATAGTCTTCTTGCTTCTCCAAAAGACCCTGGGCCTCCAGGTCTTGCACCACCCTTTTGCGCGCCTCGAACCGGTCCAGGCCGGCGTAGGGCCCTCCCAATTCGTTTATATTGGCGTCGTCATCCATAACCCGGGGAGAGGGCAGGCCGTGCTTCTGCCCGATTTCAAAGTCATTGGGGTCGTGGGCAGGGGTGATCTTAAGGGCCCCGGTGCCGAATTCGGTGGACACATAGGGGTCCTTTATCACCGGCAGCTCCCGGTTCAGGAGCGGCAGGATGACGGTGTCGTCAGGCAGATCTTGATAGCGGGGGTCATCGGGGTTGACGGCCACGGCCGTGTCCCCCAGCATGGTCTCCGGCCGGGTGGTGGCCACGGTGAGATGACCCTTGCCGTTCTTAAAGGGGTAGCGGATATAATAAAGCCCGCCTTTGACCTCCTCGTGTTCGCTCTCCAGGTCGCTGAGGGCGGTGTGGCAGCGGGGGCACCAATTGCTGATA
>JASFOZ010000421.1:0-4209 GCA_050116255.1 Desulfarculaceae bacterium | reverse complement strand
TACGATCCGGCCAAGGCCAAGGCCCTGCTGGCCGAGGCCGGCTGGCGCGACCACGACGGCGACGGCTGGCTGGACAAAGACGGCAAGCGCTTTGAGGTGGTGATCATCACCAATCAAGGCAACGCATACCGCAAAAACACGGGCGTGATCATCCAGCGCCGTCTGGCCGATATCGGCATCAAGATCGAGTTGCGCATAATCGAATGGGCGGCCTTTTTAAAATACTTCGTGCTGCCGGGCCGGTTCGAGGCGGTCATCCTGGCCTGGACCACCCCCCCGGACCCGGACCTGTTCGATGTCTGGCACTCCAGCACCATAGGCAAGCTCAACCACACTGCCTATAAAAATCCGGAGTTGGACAAGCTTCTGGAACAGGGCCGCCGCACCTTTGACCGCCAAAAGCGCAAGGCCATATACGACCGCTGCCAGGAGATATTGGCTGATGACCAGCCCTACACCTTCTTATACACCGGCGACGCCTTGCCCATTGTGCACAGCCGCTTCCAGGGCATTGAACCGGCGCCATCCGGAATCACCTATAACTTCATCAAGTGGTGGGTGCCCAAGAACCTGCAAAGACATAGTATGAGGCCGTAAGCCATTATGTTGACCTATCTTGCCAAAAGATTGGGCGGAATGATCCCCCTGCTGCTGGGCATCACCTTTCTCAGCTTCTTGACCATGCACATCGCCCCGGGCTCGCCCACGGATTTGGCCGCTGACCTCAACCCCAAAATGACCGAGATCGCCAAGCAGCGCCTGACCAAGCTCTACGGCCTGGACAAGCCTATGCACATCCAGTACTGGAACTGGCTCAAGCGCCTGGTGGTGTTTGACTTCGGCCAGAGCTTCGCCCCGGACGGCAGGCCGGTGCTGGACAAGATCGCCGAGCGCCTGCCTATCACCGTGACCATCAACCTGCTCTCCCTGGCCCTGATACTGATAATAGCCGTACCCTTGGGGGTGTTCAGCGCCACCCACCGGGGCTCCTTCTTTGACCAAACCACCACGGTCTTCGTGTTCGTGGGGTTCGCCACCCCCACCTTCTGGCTGGCGCTCTTGTGCATGATCCTGTTCGGGGTGCAGTTGGGCTGGCTGCCCATCTCCGGAATCAAATCCCTGGATCACGACCAGCTTCCCCTCTGGGGCCAGATGCTGGACTATGCCCGCCATCTGGCCCTGCCGGTGTTGCTCTCCGCCTTCGGCGGCCTGGCCGGCATGAGCCGTTACATGCGGGGCAATATGCTGGAGGTGATCCGCCAGGACTACATCACCACCGCCCGGGCCAAGGGCCTGTCCGAGGGCGCTGTGATCTACAGCCACGCCCTGCGCAACGCCCTGATGCCGGTCATCACCATCCTGGGACTGAGCCTGCCCGCCCTGATCGGGGGCTCGGTGATCTTTGAGTCCATATTCGCCATACCGGGCATGGGCAAGCTCTTTTACGACGCCGTGCTCTCACGGGACTACCCCTTGGTCATGGGCGGGCTGGTCATCGGGGCGGTGCTCACCCTGGTGGGCAACCTGCTGGCCGATCTGAGCTACGCCCTGGTGGATCCCCGGGTGAGGTCGTCATGACTGACAACACCACCATGCTGGCCGAATTCTGGCACCGCCTCACCACCAACCGCCTGGCGGTGCTGGGGCTGTTCGTGGTACTGGGCTTGATCGCAGTGGCGGTGCTGGCGCCCTGGCTGGTGCCCTATGATCCCCAGGCCATCAATGTCGACGCCATTTTGCTCCCCCCCAGCCCGCAACACTTCTTCGGCACTGACGAGCTGGGCCGGGATGTGTTCAGCCGCATGATCTACGGCAGCCAGGTCAGCCTGCAGGTGGGCATCGTGGCCGCTGGCCTGGCCACGGCCATCGGCGTGTTCCTGGGGGCCTTGGCCGGTTACTACGGGGGCTGGGTGGAGACGGTCATCATGCGCTTTACTGACATGATGCTCTGCTTCCCCACCTTTTTCCTGATCCTGGCCGTGATCGCCCTTTTGGAGCCCAATATCCTCAATATCATGGCGGTTATCGGGTTGACCTCCTGGATGGGGGTGGCCCGGCTGGTGCGGGCCGAGTTCCTCACCCTCAAGGAGCGCGAGTATGTGGTGGCCGCCCGCAGCCTGGGCGCGGGCGACATGCGCCTTATGTTCCGCCACCTCCTGCCCAATGCCATGGCCCCGGTGCTGGTGGCCCTCACCCTGGGCGTGGCCGGAGCCATCCTGGTGGAGAGCGGGCTCTCCTTTTTGGGGCTGGGGGTGCAGGCGCCCATGGCCAGCTGGGGCAATATCCTGGAGCAGGGCAAGGCCAACATCGAGATCGCCTGGTGGCTCTCTTTGTTCCCCGGCCTGGCCATTCTGGTTACGGTCCTGGGCTACAACCTTTTGGGCGAGGGCATCCGCGACGCCCTTGATCCCAGGCTGCGTTAGGCGCACAAAACCTTACCCTGTGGGGCACTGAATATTTGAAAGGCGGATCCGCATGGACCTTCGCAACCTGGATCATCCTGAGGTGATCGCCACCCGCTACCGGGCCCACGGCGGGGGTGTGGCCCATTTTATACACGACACCCGGCGTTTACAGACCCTCATGTTCCTGGCCCATGCCAGCGTGCCGCCTGGAAACAAGCTGGAAGGCCACGTGGACCCCATGGAGGAGATTTACATCATCCAAACCGGCAACGGCCGCATGCAGGTGGATGATGACATCCAGGAGGTGAAGCCCGGGGATGCCGTCCACATCCCCATCGGCTCCTTTCATGAGCTGACCAACACCGGCGATGATGAGCTTACCATCCTGGTGGTGGCCGGGCTCATACCAGGAGGGTTCCGCTAAAGTTCCCAAGACCGCCTGCCGACAATTCTAAAAAGTTAAATGTAATGCTATGGCCGCGACGGACGCCACCAGCCTAGCTTGTCTATCTCGTTCATAATGGTTTGGGCTGCCAAGAGCATGCCCCGCTGGTTCCAATGGGCCAGGTCGAAATACATCTCAAACCGCTTGGGGTGACAACGAAACACACTGAAAAAGTCGATAAAGGGCAGATCCAGCTCCGGGCATAGTTCCTCTTTTATGACCTTCATCAGTTTAAGGTCAAAGCTGGTCCTGGTCTCCAGGGTTTCTTTCCAGTTGGCTTGGATGGAGGCCGCCCGGCGCTGGTCCCTCGGGTCCAGGTCAAAGTCCGCTGCCGGCGCATAAAATGTGCAGGCCACCTTGGCGCCCATGTCCCTGGCCTCCCTGACCAGGGCGCGGTAATTCTGCTTTATGTTTTCATGGCAGGCCTCCCGGGGGATGCCTTGTTCCGAAGCAGCGAAGTTGGACTTAGGCGGGCCTTTTTTCAGCCGCCGCCATAAGAAATAAAGGCAAAACCTGCTCAGGAATTTGTTCCACCAGGGGCTTTTACGCTCCAAGGCCATGATGAAATCAAAGGGCCAGGGCGCGCCGGGTTGCCATTTTGTGCCCATCAGAGAGGCGATGGCTATGTCGTTGCCGCCCATGGCCGCGATGACGATATCGGGTTTGGTTTTTTTAAGCTCCTGGCGCCACAGCTCCAGATGTTGATTCGTGTTGTACCCTGGATTGCTGGCGTTGAGCACCTCCCATTGGCCCGGCATGCTCTCATCCAGAAGTCCTTGCAGGATGCTGGACCATAACTGCTCTTCCTCCCGCAGCTTGACCCCGAACAGATAGGATTCGCCCATGACCAATAATCTTTTTTTGGTTCCATCCGGGGCGGGTTCAGGACCCCGGCAGCGCAGCCGGTTGATGTTGACCATGGGTGAATGAAAATTTTTCTTGAACCGGAAATGCAAGGGCGGATCGGTCTTCTCCAAAAACTGAGAAAAAGGGTACTCGCCGATCACCTTGGAATGAAAGGGCGTCAGATATTTGAGGCGATGAAAGATCCTGGCAGCCACTTCCGCCAGAACCAGGGCAGCTAAAACACAGGCGATCAATAACCAAGGATTCATGCCCTTATCTCCATAAGCTTATGGCAAAACTGCAGGCATGGTAGCCTTGTTTGATCCGTCCGGTCAATCGCAGGCCGCCTCAGCCATCCCTAACATCTATTTTTTCGATTACCATGTATAATTGGGGTTGAAAATCACGACCAGGTGACTATTTTCAGTTCTACCCTAATATTCGCCCAGGGTTGTTTATGGCCAGAACCTTTTTATATTCCTGCCTGTGCCTCTGCCTTTGGGCCCTACCCCT
>JASFOZ010000420.1:0-4214 GCA_050116255.1 Desulfarculaceae bacterium | reverse complement strand
AGACATTCTGGTGAACAATGCCGGAATCGGCGGGGCCGGTTGCCTGGTGCGGCACATGGAGCCCGATGCCTGGGACCGCACCTTGGCAATTAACCTCAGCGGCGCCTTCAATTGCTGCCGGGCCATCGTCCCCCAGATGGTGGAGCGCCGCCGAGGCAAGATCGTGAACATCGCCTCCTTGGCCGCCCGCCGCATAAGCAAGCTGGGCGGGGCTGATTACACAGCCTCCAAATGGGGCCTGGTGGGATTTACCAAGCACCTGGCCTTTGAGCTCGCCGACTTTGGCGTAAACGTAAACGCCGTCTGCCCCGGCCCCACCCTTACTCCTCTGGTAATGGCCCGCACCAGCCCAGAGTTTCGGGACCAGGTCGCCAAACAGGTGCCTTTGGGGCGTTGGCTGGAGCCGGAAGATGTGGCCGAAGCGGTTCTCTTTTTGGTCAGCAAGCGGGCGGCCATGATCACCGGCCAGGTGCTGGAGGTGGAAGGCGGCCAGCTTTTGGGGCTGGCCTCTGACTACCAGGAGGATCTAAAGCGACGCACCCAAACCAGCACCCGCAACATTAGCCAATCCCCACAAACCAGAAGGGATCAGCATGATTGATCTGAAATTTATCACCGCTGAGGGCCGGCCCGGACGCCTGGTGGCCGCCAGGCTCAAGCCCGGCCAAGACGTGGTGGAAAGCCTATACGAAATAATCCAGGCCTATCAAATCCGCTCCGGCACTGTGAGAGCCATCGGTTCCTTGCGTTCAGCCACGGTGGTGTACCCCAACACCATGGAGTTTAGCGACGATCCCATGGAGGCGGCTGTCTTCCATAAGATAGAGGGGCCGGTGGAATTGGGCATGGGCTATGGCGTCTTTGGCCGCAACCAGGACGGCTCCATAGCCATGCATATTCACGGCCTGGTCATGGATAAGGACGGCGATCTGCGCACCGGGAATCTGCTGCCCGGCTCAGCGCCGGTGCTGGCCACGGTGGAGCTGACCATACAGGAATTTTTAGGGATGGAACTTGAACCCACCTATGACCCGGAGTGGAAATTCAGTTTTTTACACCCCACCGCATCCTGAGGCCCTGAGCCCCAGGGCGGGCCTGCTGGTGAGGGTTGGAGTCTAAACAGCGGAGCAGAGATTATGCCCAATAAATTCGATCTTACCCGTAAAGAAGCCTTGGACCTCTACTACAAGATGGTCCTCACCCGCAAGACCGAGGACAAGCACGAGGAGATGTTTCAGCGCCAGATGGTGCCGGTGTACACCCACCTGGGCACCGGTCAGGAGGCCACCGGCTGCGGAGTGGCCGCGCTGCTGAAAAAAGAGGACTACCTGATCGGCACCCATCGTGGCGTGGCTGAGTTCGTGGCCAAGGGCATGACCGTGGAGGAGATTTTTCTGGAGTACGGCGGCCGCGCCAACTCCACCTCCGGCGGCCGTGCCGGGCTCCATCTCCACAGCCCCCATGGCGGCGTTCTCCCTTTGGCAGGATCGCTGGGGTCTGATTTCTCCCTGGCCGTAGGCGCGGGCCTGTCCCTTAGGAACAAAGGCCTCAAATCCGTGGTGGTGGATTACTTCGGCGAAGGCGCTGCCGAGGCGCCCGACTTTCACGGGGCCCTGAACATGGCCAAGCTTTACCGGGTGCCGGTGATCTTTGCCTGCTGCACCAACCAGTTCGTGGAGTATCACCCTTACCGGGACACGACCTGCACCGCCGATATCGCCCCCCGGGCCGAAGCCTATGCCATACCCTGGAAGATCGTGGCCGACGGCAACGACATGTTCGCAGTGGGCGCAGCCATGAAACAGGCCATCGCCCATGCCCGCTCGGGCAAGGGGCCTTATTTTGTGGAGTTCAAGACCTTTCGCATCGCTCCTCATCACACCGGCGACCCTTGCGTGTACCGGGAGGCAGCTGATGTGGATAAGGCCCGCAAAAAGGACCCCATTCCCCGGGCCGCCCGGGGACTTATCAAGCGCAAATGGGCCACCCAAAAGGAACTAAAAAAGCTGGACGCGAAGTGTGACCGTATCATCCAAGCTGCGGTTGAAAAGCTGACCGACAGCCCCTTGCCGGATCCGGCCACAGTGCTGGACCGCCTTTATGCCGCTTAGGGGAGAGCCATCATGTCTGAAATGACCTATGCCGACGCCGTGGCCGAGGCCATCCGCCTGGAGATGCGGCGGGATGAAAATGTGATAGTCATGGGCCTGGACGTAAAGCAGGCCATTTTCGGCACCACCCGGGGCCTGCATGCGGAGTTCGGCCCCCAGCGCATCATCGACACCCCGGTATGCGAGTCTTCATTCACCATGGCCGGCGTGGGTGCGGCCATGACCGGTTTGCGTCCGGTGCTGGAAACCCTGTTCGCCGAATATATGTACCTGGCCATGGACCCCATAAGCAATATGGCCGCTTCTTGGCCCTATGTATCCAACCAGGGTTTCAAGGTGCCCATGGTGGTGCAGACCTTCTGTGGCGCCAGAGGCCACGGGGCCTACTCCCATTCCCAATCCACCCAGGCCGCTTTTTTGAACACCCCGGGGATAAAGATCGTCCTCCCCTCCAGCCCGGCGGACGCCAAGGGCCTTATGGCCACGGCCATACGTGACGATTCGCCGGTGCTGTTTTTTCACCATCGGCAACTGCTGGCCATGAAGGGCGAGGTTCCGGACGGGGAGTATAGCCTGCCCATCGGCCAAGCGGTCACAATGCGCCCCGGAGACGATGTCACCCTGGTGACTTTTGGCGCTTATGTTCACCGCTGCCTGGAGGCCGCTGACACCTTGTCCGGCCAGGGGATCGAGGCTGAGGTGATCGACCTGCGCACCCTGGTTCCCTTGGATGAGGCAGCCATAGCCGCCTCCATTGAAAAAACCAGCCGCCTGGTCATAGTCGAGGACGGCCGCAAGCGGGGCGGTGTGGGTTCAGAGGTGGCGGCAGTCGCGGCGGAAAAGTATATCGATCTTCTGGATGCCCCCATTTTGCGGGTGGCCGCCCTAGACACGCCGGTGCCGTTCTCCGGGCCTTTGGAGCAGGCCCACCTGCCTGGAGCCGAGGATATCGTAACCGCCGCTGTTTCGGTTATGGGTTAGGGAGGCTGAAAATGGCAACCGGTGTCTATATGCCCATTTGGGGCCTGCAGATGGAAGAGGCCACCCTGGTTAAGTGGCTGGTGGAAGAGGGTGCTGCGGTCTCTAAAGGCCAGGGCCTGGCCGTGGTGGAAACCTATAAAATCGCCGGAGAGGTGGAATCACCCTCAGACGGCGTGTTGCGGCGCCAGGTGGGGCAGACGGGAAAGATATACCAGGTAGGGGCCCTCTTGGCGGTCATAGGCGCAGCTGATGAAGACGAGGCTGAAATCGAGAAGATGGTTCAGGAGGAGCCCTTTGTAAGCGGCCTGGAAGTCACCAAACCCAAGGAGGCCGGCTCTGCGCCGCCGCCGGAATCCGGTCCAGCCGAATCTCCTCCAGGGGCCGGCGCCGCCAAGCAACCCCTCCGGGCCACGCCCCTGGCCCGCAGAATAGCCAAGGAAAAGGGCATCGACCTGGCATTGGTCAGAGGCAGCGGCGAGAACGGCCGTATTCTGAGGCGCGATGTTGAGGCTGCGCCCACCGGCGTTGCTCGGGCGGCCGTTTCCCCTGCCCAGGACAAGGTCATCCCCTTGAGCAGCCTGCGCCGGGCTATCATTAATAAGACCATGCAGACGGTGGATATCCCTTATGGGGCCCTGAGCCGCAAGGTGCGCCTGGACCGCCTGCTCGCTTTTAAACAGGAACTGGCCGGGCCTTTTGAAAGAAAGTACGGGCTGAAACTGGCCCTGACCCACGTCTTCTTCAAGGCCGTTGCCATAGCCCTGGAGGAGGCGCCGGAGCTGAACTCCACCCTGGACGGCGAAAACATCATCCAGCGCGGCGCCAAAAACATCGGCATGGTGGTGACCCCGCCTGGTGGCGGAGGCATCATGATCCCGGTGGTCCGGGATGTGCAGGCCAAATCCTTGGATCAAATCGCCCGGGATTGGGCCGCCTTGAGCGACCGGGTGCAAAGGGGCGCCCAGACCCTGGACGACCTCTCCGGCGGGACCTTCACCATCTCCAATGTGGGGCCGGCGGGCATCGACGTGTTCACACCGGTTATCCATCCGCCCGAGTCCGCCATCTTGGGCATCAGCCGCCTCGTTGAAGAGCCGGTGGTGGCCGAGGGCGAGATCACCA
>JASFOZ010000419.1:0-4220 GCA_050116255.1 Desulfarculaceae bacterium | reverse complement strand
GCAGATCTTCGTCAAAACGCAGGGCCATGGCCGCCCTTTTTTGGGGATCAACGTTCATGGCCGCCAGCACGATCTTGGCCACATGGCGGCTGGCCCCGGCCCGGGCGGGCCCGGCCGCCCGCAGGCGGCCATCAATGCTGGTGATGCGGCCGCTGATTGCGATCACCTCTTCCGGCCTCGCCGCCCCGGGCAGGGCAAAACCGATCTGGCTGCGCACCTCCGGGGCCAAGTCGCCCAGGCCTTCCACGGCCTGCAGCCGGTCCAGGGCCTGGCCCACTCTCTCCAGACACTCACCCAGGGCCAAGCGGGGGGCCAGGTCGGCCAGGGCATGCACTGGTCCCCGGCCCTGGCCCAGGGCCAGCCCCCCCATAATGGCGCGGCGCACCAAGAGGCGGGCCCGCTCCACCGCGGCCGGCAGTTCCCATCCCCCGGCCAAAAGGGTGGCGCAGGCCGAGGCCAGGGTGCAGCCGGTGCCGTGGGTATGGGGTGTGTTGATCCTCTGGGCCTGGAAGACATGCAGGCCGGTTCCATCAAAGAGCACATCGCAGGGATTGTCTTCCAGATGGCCGCCCTTGATCAGGGCTGCCTTGGCCCCCATGGCCACCAGTTCCTGGGCGGCCCGGGTCATGGCCTTTTCATCCCGGACCTGACCGCCAAGCAGGGCCTCGGCCTCGTCGAGATTGGGGGTGACCAGGCTGGCCACTGGTACAAGTTTCTGTTTTACGGCGGTAATAGCATCCTCAGCCAACAGGCGGTCTCCGCCTTTAGCCACCATTACCGGGTCCACCACCACCGGCACCTCCAGGCCATTGATCAGATCAGCCACCAATTCCACCAAAGCGGCGCTGTGGAGCATGCCGGTCTTGATTGCATCCACGCCTATGTCCTGGGAAATACTTTGAAACTGGGCCTTGACCATATCTAAAGGCACCGGATGCACTGCCTGGACACCCAGGGTATTCTGGGCGGTGAGCGCGGTGATGGTGGTCATGGCATGGCCTCCCAAGGCGGCGACTGCCTTGAGATCTGCCTGAATGCCGGCCCCTCCGCCGGAATCGGAACCCGCCACCACCATCACCCTGGGTATGGGCATGTCAATACTCCCAAATCTACAAACAAAAACCGCCCTGCCGGGCGGTTGGTTGACCGTGGGACCACATGCGGCCCCACCTTGTCACCGTTCCCTGCGCCGGCATTATCCGGATCAGGTTCAAGGGGTCGCCGCTCCTTGTGCTTTGGCGGCTCTCAGCCGTGACAGCACCCCCCGGCACTACCCAACCCTAGCAGCCCCACACCTATACGTCAAATTTTGTTCACAGTTACGGGGAAGCGCCAGGGTTTTCTTGACGCGCCCTCAGGCCCTATTTATAGTGAAAGTCACCATGACCTTTCGCCATTTAGGCGAGACAGGCGAGGAGGCTGTTGATACAGTCATGATCTTGCTAAGACCCTTGGAATATCTGGGCCGCGTAGCCATCCGCTTTTTGGTGGAGAGCGGAGAAATCCTTTTACTGCTGATTCAGGCCGGCCTGTGGATGCTCAGACCCCCTTGGCGCATCAGGCTCCTCTTCAAGCAGATGGAGTTCGTGGGGGTGAAGTCCCTGAATGTGGTGATCCTGTCCGGGGCCTTCATGGGCGGTGTTTTCGCCCTGCAGAGCTATCACGGATTCTCGCTATTTGGGGCCGAGAGCCTGGTGGGCTCCACAGTGGCCTTGGCCTTTACCCGGGAGTTGGGCCCGGTGTTCACCTCTCTTATGGTCACTGCCCGGGCCGGCTCGGCCATGGCCGCGGAACTGGGCACCATGCGCGTCACCGAGCAGATAGACGCCCTTCATGTGATGGCGATCAATCCGGTGCAATACCTGGTGCTTCCCCGCGTATGCGCCGCAGTGGTTATGCTGCCCATACTCACGGTCATAAGTGACTTCGTAGGAATCGTGGCTTCTTATGTAGTCGGGGTGGGCCTGCTGGGTATCAACTACGGGATTTTCACGGCCAAGATACTTGAATATTTGGAATTCGACGATATCTCCATGGGGCTGGCCAAGTCCGCCTTTTTTGGTCTGATCTTGTCCTTGGTCGGTTGCTACAAGGGCTTTTACACCAGAGGCGGGGCTGAAGGCGTGGGCCGCGCCACCACCGAGTCGGTGGTCATGGGCAGCGTGCTGATCTTGGCTGCGGACTATGTACTGACTACACTTATGTTTTGATCATGGCGGTAACTGAAGACCATATCATCGAGTTGGTGGACGTGCACAAGGCCTTTGGCGCCCAAAAGGTGCTCAGAGGTATAAACTTGTCGATCCCCCGGGGCCAGACCTCCGTAATCATCGGCCGTTCCGGCGGGGGGAAAAGCGTCATGCTCAAGCACATGATAGGCCTGATAAAACCGGACCAGGGCCAGGTTATTGTGGACGGCCAGGACATCACCGACCTGGATGACCGTATGCTCAATTACGTTCGCCACCGTTTTGGCATGCTCTTTCAGGATGCCGCATTGTTCGACTCCATGACCACCGGAGAAAACGTGGCTTTTCCTCTACAAGAACACAGCCGGCTGCCGGCCCGGGAGATAAAAAAAATCGTCTCTGAAAAGCTGGCCATGGTAGGGCTCTCCGGAGCGGAAAACAAGTTCCCCAACGAGCTTTCCGGGGGCATGCGCAAAAGGGCCGGCCTGGCCAGGGCCATCGCCTTGGAGCCTGAGATCATTCTGTTCGACGAGCCCACCACCGGCCTTGATCCCTTGCTGAGCGAAGCCATAAACCAGCTCATCAAAGACACCCAGAAACGCCTGGGCGTGACCGCGGTGGCCATCAGCCATGACATTGAAGGGGCATTCAAAATCGCCCATCACATAGCCATGCTGTATGATGGTAAGATAATTGCCAGCGGCAGCCCGGAGGATATCCGGAACTGCGACAATGAGGTGGTGCAACAATTTATCAACGCCGAACCGGAAGGGCCCATAGAAGTAATCTAACCCCCTGGCTCTCTACAGCGGGGCCAGACGTGAAGGCGCAAACACCCTGGGCAGCAAAGGGGCCGCCCCGGGGTATAAGGGCAAGGCGCAAACCGGAAGACCGGCACTCTTAAACCTTAGCGGAGGCAGCATGCCCGGCATTTCCACCGAAGCCAAAGTCGGTGTATTCGTTTTGGCTGGACTGGCGGTATTGGCCTACATGACCATCCGTTTGGGCAGCCTTAAGTTGGGAGAGCCTGAAGCCTATCGAATCTGGGCAGTCTTTGACCATGCCACCGGCCTTAAGAAAAACGCCCCTGTGGAGATGGCCGGCATCGCCATCGGCACCGTGGAAACCATAACCCTCTATAAAGGCCGGGCCAAGATTACCATGCTGATAGACAAAAAGGTTGCCTTGCCTGCGGACAGCAGCGCCTTTGTGCGCACCCGGGGAGTGCTGGGAGACAAATACGTCTCCCTGGAGATGGGCAGCCCCGGGGCGCCGCCCTTGAAAGACGGTGAGCGCTTGGCCAAGGCCAAGGTGCCTACGGACCTGGACTATGTTATGTCGCGCATTGGCGACATAGCAGAAGATGTCAAGGACATCACCTCATCACTTAAAGTCAGTCTGGCTTCGCCGGAGAGCCAGAAAAACATAAGCGACTCTCTGGCCAATATACGGGAGTTGACCCAAAGCCTTAAAATGCTGGTGGCGGACAACCAGACACGGCTCAACCGGGTGGTGGCCAACCTGGAACGCTTCACCGGCGATCTCAGCCAGATAAGCGGAAACAACAAACAAGCCCTCACCGAGACCATCTCAAGCTTTCAACGCATGAGCGCCCAGTTGGAGCGCACCATAAGCAAGGTGACTCCCCAACTGGAGGGCACTATCCAGGGGCTCAACTCGGTGGTGAAGAAGATAGACCAGGGCCAGGGCACCATCGGAGCCATGGTCAATGAGCGGCAGACCATAGACGACCTTAACGCCACCCTGGCTTCCCTAAAGGAAGTGACCCGCAAGATTGAACAGGGCAAAGGCACCCTGGGCAAACTGGTCAACGATGACACCACCGTAACCAAAATCGACGAAGCCCTCACCGGCATCAATGACTACATCAGCCGGGGCGATGACTGGCGGGTGCGCATAGATTACCGGGGGGAGTTTCTTTTTGACCACACCGATGTACGCAGCATACTCAACGTGCGCCTGCAACCCAAGGCGGACAAGTTCTTCTTGCTGGGGCTTATGTATGACCCC
>JASFOZ010000418.1:0-4224 GCA_050116255.1 Desulfarculaceae bacterium | reverse complement strand
CCTTTCACAAACTGCTTGACATTAAAGCAACTCCTTGACTATATTTCATATATACGAAATAATTTTCATATTATGAAATTAGTTCCTGATGCGCATCGGCACCCTGGAAAAGACTTTTAGGATTATCGACATTCTGGGCGAGCACCCCCAGGGGTTGCGGCTTTCGGAGATGGGCCGCATCCTGGGCCTGCCCGACAGCTCGGTGCATCATATTTTAAGCAGCCTGCGTTCTGAATTTTATGTGGACCAGGACCAGGACACCAAACGCTACTACCTGGGTTTTAAGTTTTTATCGATCAGCAGCAAGATACTGCAGAATCTGGACATCCGGCGCATCGCCTTCCCCCATCTGCGGCAGTTGCACCAAAGAGTCAATGAGACCGTGAACCTAACCATCCTGCACAACGGCCAGGTCACCTTTATCGATAAGATCCAGCGGCTTGGAGGCCTTTCTTTGGACACCTATCTGGGATTCAGGACCGACCCTCATGCCGCTGCCAGCGGCAAGGTTCTATTGGCAGGGTTGTCCCGGCGTGAGGTGGAGGACATATATCAGAATAGACCCCTTAAGAGTTACGGCCAAAACACCATCACCAGCCTCAGCAAACTGATGGCTGAGCTAAAACAGGTCAAGGACCATGGTTATGCTGTGGATGATGAGGAATATTATGTGGGAATCCGCTGCGTGGCCGCGCCCATAAAGTCGCGTTCCCAGACGGTGGCGGCGGTGAGCGTCACCGGGTCCATCACAACCATGACCATGAAAAGAATAAAGCATGAAATAATCGAACAGGTGAGGGACACCGCGCAAAGAATAAGCCGGGAGATGCCTGAATGAAACCGCCGCCTGGTTTTGCCGTAAATATGAAAACCAACTTATTAGTCTTGAAGGTCTTTATCTAATGAAAGAGATTAGAATCCACGGACGCGGCGGCCAGGGCTCCCTGGTATTGGCTCAGTTCATGGCCATTGCCGCCCTGGAAGACGGGAAGTTCGGCCAGGCCTTCCCCTTTCTGGGCGGCGGCGGCGAACGCCGGGGAAAGCCCATCATGTCCTTTTGCCGCTTGAGCGACCAGACCATCCGGGTGCGCAGCCGCATCACCCAGCCGGATTATGTAATCGTCCAGGACGCCACCATAATCAGTGAAGTCGAGGTGGCAGAAGGCCTGAAGCCAGGGGGCATGATTCTGGTCAACACCGAAAAGAATGCCCGGGACCTCGATCTTGCCGCAGAAAATGTCTTCACCATCCCGGCCGAGAGCCTGGCCCGCCGTATCCTGGGCCGCCCCATTATGAACACCGCCTTATTGGGGAGCTTCGCCGCCATCACCCGGGAGTTGTCATTAGACGCGGTGCTCAAGGCGGTGCAAAGCAAGTTCAGCGGCGATTTGGGAGAAAAAAACGTCCAAGTAGTCCAGGAAAGCTTCCAAAAACTCTCTGGAGCCAAACCATGAACAAGATCACCCTGGGCGCTGTTGTAGCCGGCGGTTCCTCCCTGGATTACCCAACCGGCAATTGGCGGGATCAACGGCCGCTCATTGACCAGAAAAAATGCAAACAATGCGGCATCTGCCAAGAGGTGTGCCCTGACGATGCGGTCCGATTCGCAGACGAGACTTTTGAGATTGATTACAACTACTGTAAAGGTTGCGGCCTCTGCGCTCACGAATGCGTGGTCCAGGCCATCACCATGGTGCCTGAGGAGAAGTAAATTATGGCCGACGTGCGCGTGGTGGAAGGATCAGAGGCCGTGGCCTTGGCTGTGAGCGCCTGCCGGCCCCAGGTCATCTCCGCCTACCCCATCAGCCCCCAAACCCATATCGTGGAGACCCTGGCCCAAATGGCGGCCAATGGCGAAATAGAGTCCCAGTATGTGCGCACGGAGTCAGAGTTCTCCGCGGCCAGCGTGCTCGCCGGGGCCTCAGCCGCAGGCAGCCGCTCCTACACCGCCTCCTCCTCCCAGGGCCTGCTCCTGATGACCGAGGTGTTATACGCCAGTGCGGGCATGAGACTGCCCTTTGTCATCACCGGGGTCAACCGCTCCATCTCCGCGCCCATCAACATACAGGTGGACCACCAGGACACCATGTCGCTCAGGGATGCGGGCCTGATACAGTTCTACGTGGAAAGCGCCCAAGAGGCCTATGACATGCACCTGGCGGCCTTTAAGATCGCCGAGGACCCCCGGATCATGCTGCCGGTCATGGTCTGCATGGACGGCTGGGTGCTGACCCATTCCTATGAACCGGTGGAGTTCCTCTCTCAGGAGGAAGTGGACCGCTTCCTGCCGCCTTTTCAGCCTGAGAACTATCTGGACCCCGCCTCCCCCAAAACCTGGGGTTCTTATGCCGAGTCCGACGTGCTCATGGAGTTCAAGTACGCCGTGCACCAGGCCATGGTGGAGGGGATTCCCCGTATAAAGGAAGTCCTGGCCGAAGTGAGCCGATTGACCGGCAGGGACAATCAGGGGCTGATAGAGGCGTACCATACCGAAGGGGCGGACATCATTCTTATGGCCATGGGCTCGGTAACCGGCACCATAAAAGAGGCCATAGACGAGCTTCGCGCCGAGGGCAAGAAGGTGGGCCTGATCAAACTGCGCTGCCACCGGCCCTTCCCCGGCCAGGATATCTGGGAGGCGGCCCAAGGGGCGCGGGCCCTGGCGGTGCTGGACTCCAATTGCTCCATGGGCAGTGAAGGCGCCGTGGGTATGGATTTAAAGGCAAAGTTCTACGGCAAGGCCGGGGCACCCATGGTTTTTGATTTCATCGCCGGCCTGGGCGGGCGGGAGATAAACAGCCTCACCGTGCGCAACCTGCTGCCCCGCATTGAAAAGCTACTGGACTCAGGACCAATGGAGTGGGAACCCGAGTGGCTGGACCTGAATACAGCCCTTTTGCCCTAAAGAAATGCAGACCCTTATGAACCCTGATAAGCAAAAATCCCTGTTCGTTTCCGGGCACCGGGCCTGCCACGGCTGCGGCCTGGCCCTGGGGGTGCGTCACATCCTCCAGGCCACCGGCGAGGACGTGATCGTGGTCTCGCCCACCGGCTGTCTGGAGACCTTTACCTCGCCTTACGGCTTTTCGCCCTGGCGGGTGCCCTGGATTCATCATGTCTTTGAAAACGCCCCGGCCATCGCCAGCGGTGTGGAGGCCGCCCTCAGGGCCCAGGGCCGGCAGAGCACCCGCGTGATCGCCATCGGCGGCGACGGGGCCACCTTTGACATAGGCTTCGGGGCCCTGTCGGGCATGCTGGAACGCGGTGACGACGTGCTCTATATCTGCACTGACAATGAGGCCTATATGAACACCGGCGGGCAATGCAGCAGCGCCACCCCTTACCGGGCCTCCACCACCACCGTACCGGCCGGGAAATCCTCCCTGGGCAAACCCCAGTTCAAAAAAAACCTGCCCGAGATCATCGCCGCCCATGGGGCGCCCTATGTAGCCACCGCCTCGGTAGCCTATCTCAAGGACCTGCGGCGAAAAGTCAAAAAGGCCATGACCTACAGCGGCAGCCGCTACATCGAAATCAACACCCCCTGCCCTTCGGTGTGGAGCTTCCCCTCTCACCTAACCCTGGAGGTGGGGCGTATGGGCGTCAACTGCGGACTGGTGCCTTTGTTCGAGATGGAAAACGGCTGCCTTACCAATGTTCGCCGGATCAAAAAACCGGTGCCGGTCGAGAAGTATCTAAAGCTGCAAAAGAGATTCCGGCACCTTTTTGAAAACGCTCAGGGTAAAAAGGAGATCCAAAGAATCCAAGAGATCGCCGACCGCAACCTGGAAAAGTACGGCCTCAGGGCTGAAGAAGCTTAAAAAAAGATAGCCCCAGATTCCCCGGGAAAGGGCGCTATTGGTTTCAACCTCATTTGGAAAAAGGGCAGGACGCCATGATCAAGGTCAATGAATATTTTGAAGGCAAGGTCAAGAGCCTGGGCTTTAAGTCGGGCGGACAGGAGTACACCGCCGGGGTCATCCTGCCCGGGTCTTATGAATTCGGGACCGAAAAAGAAGAGCATCTCACCCTCAGCCTAGGCCGGGTAAGCATCCGCCTGCCCGACCAAGAGTGGCAGACCGTGACCGCGGGCGAGCTGATCATAATACCGGCGGGCATAACCTTTGACATCCGGACCGATGATACTGCGGCATATATCTGTTTATACAAATGAGTCCGGATAACACTCCACGGAGGACCTGATGAGCAATAGCAAGGTATCCA
>JASFOZ010000417.1:0-4272 GCA_050116255.1 Desulfarculaceae bacterium | reverse complement strand
AATACCATCAGAGATTAATGAGCACCTGGTTCATGTGAACCCACTAATGCCATCTAAGATCAGCTTGGGGCCAGGCCCATTTTCCATTTCTTGGAAGGCCGCCGGCGGGCGTCCAGCTTGGGATGGGATATCTGCAACTTATCCAGCTTGTAGGAGAGGGCGCGGGGGGTGATCCCCAGAAGAGAGGCTGCCTTGCTTTGCACCCAATCATTTTGCCTGAGCGCGGTTTCGATGGCCCTGCGCTCCAACTCCGCCAGGTCCAAGGTCTCTGAGGCGAACACGGCGGGCTTGGATTCTTCTGCCAGATTCAGGTCCAGGTCTTCCGGGGTTATCTCCAGGCCGGTGGTGAAGATGGCGGCCCTTTCCAGGGCGTTGCGCATCTCACGGATGTTGCCGGGCCAGTCGTGGTTTTGGAGGGATTCTTTGGCGTCGCCGGAAAGGGATTTCATGGTGCGTTTTGAATCCCTAAACAGGTTTTGAATCAGCCTTTCCGCCAAGGGGATTATGTCTTCGGGCCGCTCACGCAAGGGCGGAATCTTCAGGGATGCCACATTGAGGCGGTAGAACAGATCGCCCCGGAAGCTGCCTTGGTGAACAGCCTGTTCCAGATCGCGGTTGGTGGCGGTGATGATGCGTACGTCCACTTGAATGGAGCGGGAGCCACCAACCGGTTGTATCTGTTTGTCTTCGATGACTCTTAGAATCTTGGCCTGGAGAGAGGGGCTCATATCGCCGACCTCGTCCAAGAACAAGGTGCCGCCGTGCGCCTGTTGGAAGCGCCCGATGCGGGATTTGTGGGCGCCCGTAAAGGCGCCTTTTTCATGGCCGAAAAGTTCGCTTTCCAAAAGGGTATCGGTCAGGGCGGCGCAATTTACCGTAACCAAAGTGCCTTTGCGGCGCAGGCTGTTGAAATGAATAGCTCCGGCCAGCAGGCTTTTGCCGGTGCCGGTTTCGCCGGTGAGCAGGACCGTGGCATCGCTGGTGGCGATGCGGGCGACCCGCTGCAACACCTGCTTCATGGATTCGCTTTGGGCCACTATATTTTGGAGACGGTAGATATAGGGTTGTTCGTGCCTGAGGAATTCGTTGGCCCTGGCCAGATCGGCGCTATCCAGGGCCCGGCGCACCGCAAACAAAAGCCGTTCCCAATTAACCGGCCGTTGCAAAAAGTCATGGGCTCCCCGGCGCATGGCGCCCACGGCGGAGTCCACTGAATCCTCGTTAGAAAGAATTATTACCGGCGTGCCCGGAATCTCGGCCTGGACTTGATCGAGGATCTCAAGCCCGTTTATCCCGGGCAGGTGCAGGCTCAAGATCACCAACTGAAAACCGTGTTTTTTGAGAAGATCGACCGCCTCTTGGCCTGATGCGGCCTGGCTTACCCAATGGCCCTCCAACTCCAGGGCTGAGGCTAACTGGGACTGCTCTCTGGGATCCTTATCCGCTAAGAGAATGTGTGCGCCTGGGTTCATAGGCCTCTTTGTTGCCGGGTTTGCCCTGACGGCTTTGCCCGCCGGCGTGGTTGTGTTTTCTTATGTTGGTCGCCTCAGCGCTGAGACGGATGCATCCTGCCTTGAAGTTTTGGCGGTATCCCCAGCCCAGAGGCATTGACTGGGAATCCGGCGTTTGTGAAGCCAGGAGAGGGAAAGCATCTCATTCCCTGACCTGCCATTACGTCTTGTTCTGCTAATTTTAGCTTATTGTTAATAATATCATGTTTTGTAACATAATGTTGTTACGATTTTGAGGTATTTTTGATGGTATTTTAACGTCATTTATTCTGCGGGGCTACCATTCTTTTTGGGGTGGCAAGGGAAGTTTGGCCCTGTATTGATGAAAACGCTTTTTTTCAAGATTCCAGCTAGCCTTAAAGTTGAATTCGGCAGGATGGCCCGGTTCCTGTAATAAAGATATAATTTTCAAGGCATTTTTTCCAGGATTCCTTCTAAATTGATATATTTTTGCAGATGATCCGCCAATAGATCGTATTGTTTGCTTTTAAAGTCAGCATAGTCAAAAGGTTGGCTAAGCGAGCCCTTGCCTGCCGCCCAATTCAAGAGAGAGCCGCGCAGCTGGTTGTTGTCTAAAAGCCCGTGCAGATAGGTGCCGATTACGCGCCTGTCCGGGCTTATTTGCCCCTCCTTGAGGTCAACGGTCTGGTCGAGCCTCTTGATCAGCCGGAAAGCGGGACGGTCCTGGCCGGCCGGGCTGGTCATTCCCATATGAATCTCATAGCCGCTGATGGGGTCTGGCGCGGCAAAGGGCAGTCCAGGCAGGCATTTGGCCGTGGCCCGGGTGGTGGTCTTGTCCCCCGCCATTTCAGTATCAACCGGAAGCAGCCCCAGGCCCGCTTCCCGGGCGGGGGGGCCCTCCACTCCCTGGGGATCGGCTATGGTACGGCCCAGAAGCTGGTAGCCGCCGCATAGGCCCAGGATTTTCCCGCCCAAGCGGTGAAACTCCTTGATGGCCTCGAACAGGCCGCTTTGCCGAAGAGCGGCCAAGGCCGCCAAGGTGTTCTTGGTTCCGGGCAGGATCAAAAGGTCCAGGCCGGCCAATTGGGTGGGTTGGTCGATCCAGGAGAGCCCCACCCCGGGATGGGCGGCCAGGGCGTCGCCGTCGGTGTAGTTGCTGATATGGCTGAGGCGCACTATGCCGACCCGGACCCCGCCGGTCTGGTCTTTGAGCTCACCCCTTTCCAGGGCCACGCCGTCTTCCTGGGGCAATGATATATGGCTGAAATGAGGGACCAGGCCCAAGACCTTTTTTTTGGTGCGCTTTTCCAAAAAGGCGATTCCGTCTTGAAACAGGCCGGGGTCGCCCCGGAACTTGTTGATCACCACCCCGTGAACCAGGCGCCGTTCACTGGGAGTGAGCAGGCTCAGGCTGCCTATGATCTGGGCAAAGACGCCGCCGGTATCAATATCAGCGGCCAGAATCACCTTGGCCGCGGCCCTTTTGGCCATGGCCATGTTGACCAGGTCCTGTTTTTTAAGGTTCATTTCCGCGCAGGACCCGGCGCCTTCCAGCACCAGCAACTGGTGCCTTTGCTGCAGGCGGCCAAAGGCGCTGGTCACGGTCTTGACCAGCTTGGGTTTAAGATTGAAGTAATCGCGGCCCTTGTAGTTGCCAATGGGTTTGCCCATGAGCACCACCTGCGAGCCCACCTGGCTGGTGGGCTTGAGCAGGATGGGGTTCATATCCACATGGGGCTCGACCCCGGCGGCCTCGGCCTGGCTGATCTGGGCCCGGCCCATCTCCAGGCCCTGGGGGGTTATGCCTGAGTTAAGGGCCATATTCTGGGCCTTAAAAGGGGCGACATTTATTCCCTGGCGTCTGAAAAGGCGGCATAGGCCCATCACCAGCACGCTTTTACCCACATGGGAGCCGGTGCCCACAACCATGATCGGCCTGTACTTGGGATCTGTTTGAAGAGGCATGGGCTGATTACCTTGCGTCTTGGGTGTTCTTCTGCCCCTAACAAATGACTTGCCCGGTGTCAATCATAGCCTATCACAAACAAAAGCAGGGGCCGCAACCGGCCCCTGACTTATTGAGGTGAAATTCCAGGCGGCGATTCGTCTTAGGCAGCCGCCCTGACATGGGCATCAACTAAACCCGAACTGTTTGGTGTCGATCCATTCGCTTTTTATAAGCGACCACCAATCAATCGCCTGGCCCGTGAGCACGTATTCATAAGGCAGCCAGCCGTAGCCTCCATCTCCCCAGGCGGGACTCCAGGAGTTTCTTATCAAAAGGGCCCCGGTATAGGGCTTGGAGCCGGGGATGGTGTTTTTGATTTTTTTGGCGTTGTCATAACCCATTGCCACCACGGCATGCCCTCCCACCGCGTTTTCACCTACTGCGGGATAGGGAATCTCGCCGCTGTGGGAGGCCTGGCCGATGGAGTTATAGACCGTGAAGCCGAACATGGAGGGCAGCTTGGCCGCCAGGTTGGTCTTTATCTGTTTAAGCAACTTGGATTTGTCTATACCAGGCGGGTCCAGGCGGTAGTAGCTTATGGCCTGGTAGTTTTGGGCATAAGCGTAACAAAAGGCAGGCGGCTCCACATCATATTGACCGGTGTTGTACTTCCAATAATCCTCCGGCGGCACCCCGAACAAGACCATGGCCCCCATGGTGCTGCGCAAAAAAGCGCCGGTGTCCCCGGTTACCTGCATGAGGTTGCGGGTGACTTTGTAAAGGAACAGGCGGGAGGCGTCGATGTGCCTGTTAAAGGCCCTGATCTCAAAGTACTCCACCAGGCCTACGCCG
>JASFOZ010000416.1:0-4273 GCA_050116255.1 Desulfarculaceae bacterium | reverse complement strand
CAATACCAGAGAAGTGGCCGAGAGGATAAGCCCGGAGGAGTCAACGCAGTTGCAGGAAAGGCTTTTTGTAATCACCCAACAGATCATCGACCAAAACATGATATGACCTAGGTGAGGGAAAAGGAAGGTTTGACATGGAAATCAAGAGCACCCTGGGTGTAAGCCAAAAGGCGCTCGAAGGCCGTGAAAAGACCAATGGCGTTTCCAGTGACGCGGTCCCGCCCGACCGGGCGGCGGAATCCGAATCTCAAGGTGCGGCCGCAGACCGGGTGGAGATCTCGGGGCGCTCCCGGGAGATGGCCAAAGCCAACGAAGTTTTAAGCTCCACTCCCGAGGTGCGCGAGGCCAAGGTGGCGGAGATAAAAGAACGCATCGACAATGACGAATATGAGGTGGACTCTGAAAAAGTGGCCCACAAAATGATAGTTGAGTTTTTGGAAGAGATCATCTAGCTCTTATTGAGCTTTAATTTCCATCAGCCGCCGGCTCCCGGGGCCGGCGGTTTTGTCTTTTCAGGGCTGGATACGGAATCTCTTATGCCCATTGGCAAAGCCCGGTGTCAGGAGTTTTTCCTACAACACTCGTTTGGTGCCGGGCACAGCCAGAACCAAACCGGCCAATATCCAAGCTAGGGGCGCCGCCAAAGTAAAGGCAATCAATGCGCTGAAAAAAGCGTTCACATCCCAGGTGCGGACCCAACATTGCACCAGATACACCATGGCAATGTGCACGATATAGGCGGTGTATGCCCGGCGGGCAAACCAGCGGCTGAACCCGCCGCCCTGGTTGAAGCGCCTCTTGAACCAAATCAGCAGCCCGCAGCAGATGCCCACACAGGAAAAAGCCTCCCGCAAGGCGGCTGCCAGGCCCTCCAGACTGAAGCCGTGACCTAAAAAGGCCCCCTTCATCAGAAAAGGGCCCAGCACAAAGGTGGGCAGCAGACCCAGTCCCAGCCAGACCCAGGCCGCTTTTGCCGGAAGGCGTTCCAGCCAGTTATGGTTTCGGGCCATGCATCCTAGAATGAATAGCAAAATATACTGGGGCACGTGGGCCGGCTCCACCTGGACCAGGCCCAGGCGGGAAAACCAGGCATCCTGGGGCCACCAGATGCGGATTAAAAAGGTTGCCATAAAGACCAAGGCGGTTATTCCCAAGAGCCCTTTGTGCATTTGGGCCGGAGAAAGTGGGCCGGCCGGGGGCGAAGGTTTGGACCTTTTGCCTTTTATCCATTGCCACCCCGCATAGGCCAGGCTGACTTGCAGTAAGAACAAGACGAACCACAAATGAGCGTAGCTGAGATGGCGGGCCAGGTATTCCAGCCAATAATCATCCAAAGGGCCGGGTTGGCGGCCCAGATGATAACTGAGCAGCCAACGGATCAGGGGATTAAATATGACCGCATATACAAGGGCGGGCAGGCCCAGGCGCAGCAGCCTTCCCCGGGCAAAACCCCCAGGGCCTTTTTGGTCCAAAGACGGCGGAGCAAAGTAGCCGGACAAAAAGAGAAACAGGCCCATGAAAAAAGAGGCATTAATACCCATGAGTACGCCCAGAGCAAGGGACTGACCCTGCACCGGCACCGCCCCGCCGCCGGTTGCCCAGGGCTCAACGGAGTGGTGGAATATCACCAGGAAGGTGAGGGCGCTGCGTAAATTGTCCAGGTAGTAGAGTCGGGGTGGGTTCATGGCTGATCTCTAATCTCAAATTAGTCGGGAAGCGCCGGGTTTCAGCAATGCAAATCCTCTGGTTCAGCCACCAGCCCGGCACCAGGCGGACTCCTCACCGCAGCGACCACGGTTTTTTATAATGGATCAGCCTCCTGGGGTCAGGTATCGGCGTGATCGGGAAGAGGTTGACGCAAAGGATACTTGGGATCATCCAATATGATCTGGGCGGCCAGACGGTTGGCCAGATTAATTATCACCGGCGCTTTGAGGTTGGCCGTCATCTTTTCGGGCCGGCCGTGAGGTATGGTGACCACCGTCCAAACCTGAATGGTTTTTGGGTCTTCCAGATTCAGGAGCTTGACCTCGGTGTTGCCCAGGCTCACCTGGTATTGGGAGTCGAACAACAAAGGCGACACCATCACAAAGGCCAGCTCGCGGCGCTCCAGCGATTGCAGCCAGTGGAAAGGTGAGCCCTCGCGGTGTTGCAGAAGAACGTAGCGGTGCAGTTCGGGGAATCCCACCATGCCGTTGGGCAGGGTCACCACCTGGTCTTCGGACACGGTGATCTCGCCGAAACGGTCCGTGATCACCTTGATGGTTGTGTTAGGGCTGGTCTCAGCCATGTTGACCCTTTTCATTCAACAGTCCACTGAGTCGGTCCAAATCGCCGGCATCTGCCGCCGAGGCCAGTTCATTGGCCTCTTTTATCTTCAAGAAGATCTCTTGGCGGTGTATGGGGGTTTGGGGCGGGGCCTCAATGCCCAGCCGCACCTGCCGCCCTTTGATCTCCATCACACTTACAGAGATAGACCCGTCTCCTATGGCAATGCTTTCGCCTACTTTGCGGGTCAGTATCAACAAGGGTCTTTCCTCGATTAACGGTTTGCCGTCCTGCCCAAAACATCAGTCCCGGGAACCCAGATCCCAAACCCTTTTATCATCCCGGGGGACCTAGCACAACTGATAATGTTGTCTCCGGCCCCCGACGGCCCCGGAATCTAGGCATTTACAGGTAATCCGCCAGGGTGCGTGAAGACACCGCCGCGGCGGCCTTGAGAGTGGCCTGATAGAGGTTTTGGTAGGTCTTCAGATCCACCACCGCCTGGGTAACGTCCACATCTTCCACCTGGCTTAGAAGATCAACCGACCTTAGGAGGTCGTCATCCAAAAGCTTTTCCCGCACCTCCAGGCGGTTAAGTTTGCCTCCGGCATCCCCCATGTATTTAAGCAGATTCGCCATGGCCTCTTTGAACTCTACGATGAGCTCCTGGGAGGCTCCCTGGCCCTGGTGGTACTGCTCCAGGGTCAGGGCCCAAAAGTCGCCGTCGTCGGCAATGCCGCCCTGGTCCAGATACAGGGTGGTGGAAAATTCGAAACCCAGATCAGTCAAAACCGACCCGGTTTCATTGGCAAAGGCGAATTCCACCCCCTCATCGGACCTGAGTTCAAGTTGGCCCTTTGAGGTCACGCTGGCTATGGGATAAGTCCCCGGGGGCACGGCGGCGGCCACGGCGGCGTTGATGTTGTTGGCGATGTCCTGCACGCTGTCGCCCGGGACCACGTTGATGGTGTAATTGCGGCGGGTGGCGGTCTCGCCGTAGACCCAAATCTCGAAGCTGCCGCTTAGGCCCAAGGGGTCGGTGGCCACGGTTTCCCTGGTGCCGGTGACCACTGTATGCAGGTCCATACCCCCCAGGGTCATGGTGTTGTGGTCGCCGGTGCCGGTGAAGGTGACGGTGTTGAATTGGCGCACACCATGATCATCTGTAAAAGTGTAGGTCATGGGCATGGGGTTGGTGGAGCTGGGCCCGGCCCCATTGTAGAGCACGAACTCCAGGCCTGCATTGGGCTGGTTCTCGGGCGGAACCGCGGCTCCGTCCCAGGCCTCTATGCTTGAGGCGTCGTAGCTGGCGTTGGCCACAAAGATGTCCACGTCTTCGCCGCTTATGGGATCTACATAAGTCACCGCGTTGGCCGGGCCGGTGCCGGTGAGGGTGATGGTGCCGCCGTCGGCCCAAGTGACGCCGGCGGTGGGGTCGGTGTCGTAGCGCAGATGCAGGACCATGGGATTGTCAGCGGATGGCACCCCGGTGTAGGCGGGGTCCTCCAGATAGAACTGATAGGGCCGGCCCTGAAAGGTGGCGTCGCTTAGGTCAGAGTGAAATTGAATGGGCCCGCCTACGTTGAACTCAATGTCCCGGGAGGTAAGATTCGCCCACTCCCCGCTGACCCTCAGTTCAGCTGAAGTGGACAAATGGTTTTGCACCGATGGCACCGCCTCAAAGTATTCCTGAACCTTGTTGTCCTTTAAGAGGGTGTCCTGCCACTTGGCCATCATATCCAAGATGTTCAGCCAGCTGCCGCCGCTGTTTCCCTCCTGGCGGAAAAGCTGATTCAAGGTGTAATTGTAGCGCATGCGGTTGTCCCAGGAGAGGTTGACATCCAACTGCTCCTCGTTGCCCACATGCCGCCCCACCCTGAGGCTGAAGCTGTCGCCGGCGGTGTAATCACGGTTTTCGGCATAGATCTGTACGCCGTCTCCCACAAAAACCGCCCCCCCGCTGCCCACCCCGGTGAGGGTGACGCTGCCGCTTATGGTCCGCCCA
>JASFOZ010000415.1:0-4275 GCA_050116255.1 Desulfarculaceae bacterium | reverse complement strand
AGGCGGTTAAGCGATGAGTCCAGGCTTAAGGTTATGCCTTCATTCGCCTTTTCCAGGCGGTGTAAGGACCGGGGCCTTCCCCACAGCTTCCTTGGATCCAGATCGGTCACGGCCTGATTGACCTGCTCAAACTTCCGCTCTATCACCCGGGCCAAAGGCAGAAAGCTGATGGTGACCCGGACGCCCGGCTCCACCTCAAAAAGGCGGGAGGCGGCCAATCCCGAGAAGAGAAGCTTTATTTGATTGTCATAGGTCAGCAGCCCCGCAGCATGGGCAAAGCCCCACAGGCGCAGAGGGCGCTCCTCACTGGTCAACGCCTCCAATAGAAACTCTTGCAGATCCTCATCCATCCGGGAGAGGCCGCGATAGACCCTGAAGGCTTCGAATAGGTCGCGCTCAAAATGGGTCTCACCCATAGACCTCAGGCCCTTGCGGCGGTAGATGTAGGTCACCGGCACCTCATGGCGCAAAAGCAAAAGGTCCAGGGCCTCAATGGAGTAAAGCCCCCTCAGCTTGAAAAGCCGTTCCAAGCCCGCCTGCTTGCGCCCCAGGGTCATCCATTTCTTCCGGTCTTTGTCAGGGATTTTTGTGTGCTCCAGCAAATAACCCAGGCTGGCGGTGGGCGCTTCCCCTTCCTGGATTTCACGGTAATGCTCAAAGGCCAGATAGTGGCGGGCATGAGTCTCGATATGGAGGCGATGCGCCTGCTTAACTGAAGTCCGGTGCCGCACCAACTCCCTGACCTGATCCCGCACCGCCAGCATGGCCTCTAGCAAATCCTCGCTCAGCAAGCCTTCTCTGCGGACCGCAGCGATTATCACTGACAGCAGGAATAAGGCCTCCATCAGAACCGGATCTTGGCATGAGAGGAATCCTTTGAGCCCGAGGTGACAGGCCTGGCCGCTGATGATTTCCCACAGGTCGTTCACATGGTTCAATAAAAAATCCAGATCATCGGCCTGTGACTGGCTCAATCCCAGGGCGGCAACGAATTTCTCTGCCGAGGGGGCGGCATCGGCCTCCTCTTTAAGACTGTAGCAAAGCACCGCCAGCATCATAAGCAGCCCCAAGTCGGGACGGACTTTGAGAACTTGGCTGATGGAATTGGTAAGGCCCTCGAATTGCAGAGGCGATACCCCTACAATGCCCGCTGCGCTGGTGCCAAACTCGGCCCGGGCGGTCTCGTGGCTGAGCTGCATATCCTGGAACGACTCCAACCGGCGCAGATACAAAGAGCTCAATTTGACGGCCGCTGCCCTGCGCCGGCTGGTTTCGGGATCGCTTACAGGCCTGGGCAAAAGCCGGTTCATGAGGTTGGGGCAATGTTCCAGAAGCCGGCCCAGGTTATCCGCAAAAACACCCAGGTCAAAAAGCTGTTTAATCACATACCTCCCCATTTGCTCGCGCAAACGGGAAAGGCGCACCGTCATCGCCGCCCGGTTGCTGCGGATCCCCCGGCGAATCTGCCCGGCCTGGGCCAGGGCCTTTAAAAACCTCCCCACCTCGTGGGCGTGCTCATCGATCAAGGCCAGCTTCGCTGAAGCCACCTGGGTCATGGCAGTCCCCATGATCTTGGCAAGCTCCTCTTCCAAGGCCTCAAGTTTTTCCTCGGCGTCCACAAACCGGGGTGTCAGAGCCTGAGACTCCTGGTCGAAGCTAAGATAGATGCCCGTACCCAGGATGTAGGCCTCTCCAACGTCCTGCATGGTGCGCTGCAAAGACAAAAGCTGTCCCGGTGACAAATCCTGGGGGGTAAGGGCGTCCAGAGAACGCCGCAGCTTGTCCAGCCGCTTATGGGAATCTGCATTGGGCTCCACGTCCAAAAGGGAGTTGAAATCTATGGGCCGCCGGCCGCTGAGGTGAACGCAGATCCAAAGTAAGGTAAAGCCCGCCGATGCCCCCAACTGGGGCAGAAGACGGCCGGTGCCGTGCATCTCGCAGTTTAAAAGCGCCCGGAAGAAAAAGGGCCGCGCCGAGGAATCACTGGCGTAATACCGGCCCACGAAACGCCGTAATTGTTGGACCAGGTCTATTGCCTGGTTGATGTGGTCCAGCCTGCGGGGATCATAGCCCGCGATAGCCTCCTTTAAATGAGGGCCTGCCGCTTCCAGATCACGCCAACTATCCATGAACTCAAACAAGTTGAAGAGTTTCAGCATCTTTTGCGTGGCCTCGGTCTGGACCCCTCCCATGCGCGCGGTACGGTCGGCCAGCAGGTCTTCCCATGTCAATTCCGGGTCGGTCATTACCCGCACGGCATCATCGTAAAGGGCCAAGAGCTCGGCGCTCTGTTCGCTGCTGAGACCCTGCGGCGAGGCTGCCGCGGCCTCGGCCACCGAAAGAAGGCGGTACAGCCTCAGGACACTGATACCCTCTGAGAGGCTGTTGTAGCGGCTTAGGTCTGTCAGATGACTCAAGCTGGTCGCAGGCAGCTTGCCGAAAGTCACCCTGACCATGGTGGAGTGCCCCAGCACTATGAGCCTGAGTTGCCTGAGCGGGCCTTCCTTAAGCCCCATCAGGGAAAGCTTCTCCAGGTTCTCCAACACAGGCGTCTGCGGCCCCATTAATTGATCGGGGTTGAGCCTGGCCTCCCATCTTTGCAAGGCTGACGCCTGCCCCATCAGGCTGCTAACATCTTTCAGCGGCGTCACCTGCTGGGTGGTTTCAAAAGGCTTGCGCAACCGGCTGAGCTCCAGCCCGGGCAGCTTCAGAAAAGAGCCCTCCTTGAGCTGCATCAGAACGCTTAAAACCTTCAGCACATAGGTAAAGGTGTCCTTGTACCGGGCTAAAAGCTTGGGGTCACACCCGGCTAAATGCTGGCGCTCCTGCCGGCTTTCAATCCGGGCCAAAGACGCCGCCGGCCGCCGGCGCCTGCCTTTAAAAACCACCAGGGTGTCCGGAAATCCCCCCTCAATTTCGAAAAGGTTTTCCCAATGTGTCCGTTGTGCCTCCGGAAGGATGCTCTCCAGACGCAATATACGGAAAAAAGGCTTAAACCAGCGCCGCCAAGCGGCCATCAATTGTGGCGCCGACCCCCTGGGCAGGGTGAGATTTTGAAAAGGAAGTGAATCAATTTCTCCGGGCTCCACATGGGCCAAACGGCGCCCGTCCAAAAGCCCTTCCACGGTATCGTGGTAAATGCCGAGCCCACTCAGAAAGGCGTTGAAGTCCAGCCGGTTCACTTCCATGCGCGTGCCTTCGCTGCTTAAGTAGCGGCGGCGGGTGCGGTAGACATGGCTGAAAATCAAAAAGCGTTTGAATTCGCTCTGGTTCAAAAAGCGGACCGAGAGCTTTTCACGGCTTGTCCCTTGGGGGCGGTCGGCCAGGCAAAGAAACTCGCCGTCTTCATCCAAAAGATCATAAAGCCTGCTGGCCACGAAATAGCCATAGCCCTCGCGCTTTTCACGGTTTTTGGGGATGGTACGATTAAAGCCTGCAAGCTGATTAAACACGAATTTACGGGGGTCCCCCACCATCACCAAGGCGTCAAAACGAGCCTGCGGCGCGGTCAGCTTGGCCAAGGTGTCAAGCACCCTGAAATCCATCTGGGGCACCCGGGCACGTAATTCGGGTACAATCAAATCGCTCTCCCCAGTCAACAGCCCCACGCGCAGGCTCTCCCGCAAACGGCGGGCCATCAGGGCCGAAAGCATGGAGATGACTTCCTCGGCCCGGGCCTGTATCTCCACCATGTAGTGCGCCACAAACTGGTGGGGAATGAGATAAAAAGGGGTGCCTTTTTTATTGAAACGGATCAAAAGCCCCAGGCGCTTGAAGATCAAGTTTATTTCGCGGTAATGCTCGGCGACCTGACTGGGATTGGTAAGTTTTACCGATTCCAGCAGGCGGGCCTCCCGGCTGGGGAGTACGGTTTGCTCGAAAAGGCCCAATCCATAGGCGTTGCCCCCGAAACGGTTGGGGAGAAATGGGGGATGGTCTTCCGCGGGAAAGGTCCCCAGGGGCACGTCTACGGGATCAATTCCCGCTTGCTCGAAATCTTCAGAGGGAATAAATCGGTAAAGCCCGGAAAAGCGGGCCAAATCTGGAGGCTGATCGGAACTCACGTCCTTCATGGCCCACACTCATGCTAAACTGTTCAACACTTCCGGAATCTTAGCCCTGTTACCGATGTGTGTCAATGCGGCTTGACCCTGTGAGAGGCACCGGATAGTTTAGGATGGCTTAAGGCGCCGGGACAATCCCGGAGCCACGCTGATATTTTTCACCAGCCTTGGGAGTTGAATTATGCCCACCACCGAAGAGCTGTTGGCTAAG
>JASFOZ010000414.1:0-4280 GCA_050116255.1 Desulfarculaceae bacterium | reverse complement strand
AGGCCTGTCTTTTGCCCCGGGCGGTCATGCATGAAAATGACGTGGTCTGGGTCTATGACCGCGAGCAAGAGGCGCTGAAATTCCGCAAGGTCAAGGTGGCCAGGCGCTGGGGTGACAAGGTGCTGATCACCGGCGGGTTGAAGCAAGGCGAGCTTGTGGTGACCTCATCCCTCAGATCAGTCAGCGACGGCATGAAAGTACGCCTGGCCTCTGCAGAGCGGCCGGAGGCGTCCTGATGAACAAAGCCATAGCCTGGTTCGCCTCTAATCATGTGGCTGCCAATTTATTGATGCTTTTTTTCATCGTGGGTGGGGTGATAACGGCTTTGACCATGAAGCTGGAGATCTTCCCCGAAACCAGCCTGGACCGGATTTCGGTGCGGGGGGTGTACAGCGGGGCCTCTCCGGCTGAAGTGGAAGAGGCCATAAACCGGCGCATCGAGGAAAAGATCGCCGGTCTGGCCGGCATCCGCCGGATCGATTCGGTGGCCTATGAAGGATTGGGCTCGGTCACCATAGAAGTTATGCAGGGCTGGGACCTGCAGAAGCTTTTGGATGAAGTCAAAGGCGAGGTGGACCGCATCACCACCTTCCCCGAGGAGGCGGAAAGGCCCATTGTGCGCGAAGTCACCCGCCGCACCCAAGTGCTATGGGTGGCGGTGTACGGCGACGCCCCGGAATCAACCCTCAAACACCTGGCTGAACAAACCCAAGACGAAATCACCAACCTGCCCGGGGTCACCCTGGCCGAACTCTTTGGGGTGAGGAAGGGCGAAATCCATATTGAAGTCTCAGAGCAAACCTTGCGCCGCTACGGCCTCACTCTGGAGAAGGTTGCCGATGCGGTGCGCCGGGCCAGCCTGGACCTGCCCGCCGGCACCATCAAGACCAAAGGGGCTGAGATACTGGTCAGGGCCAAAGGGCGCCGCTACTTCGCCGCCAACTATAACGATGTCCCGGTACTGACCCGGGACGACGGAAACTTGGTCACCCTGGGTCAGATAGCCACCCTCAAAGAGACTTTCGAGGATTCCGATCTGTTCGCCCGCTTCAACGGCAAGCCGGCCGCCCTTATTCAGGTCTACCGGGTGGCTGACCAGAACGCCTTGAACGTGGCTGAAGAGGTAAAGAAACATCTTGAAAAGGCCGCCCCCAAATTGCCCCAGGGTATAAAAATGGGCATATTCGCCGACCGCTCCCTGATTTTAAAAAGCCGGCTGGATCTGCTCCTACGCAATATGGCCATGGGCCTTATCCTGGTGGCTCTGGTGTTGACCCTGTTCTTGGAGGTCCGCCTGGCTTTTTGGGTCACCTTGGGCATCCCCATCTCCTTTTGCATAGCGGTCTGGTTTTTGCCCAGCGTAGACGTCTCCATAAACATGGTCTCCCTTTTCGCTTTCATCCTGGTTTTGGGCATCGTGGTGGACGATGCCATAGTGGTGGGCGAAAACGTCTTCAAAAAGCGCGAGCAGGGAATGCCTGCTTTAAAGGCGGCCATCGAGGGGGCCCAGCAGGTGGGTCCGCCGGTTATCTTCAGCGTCCTGACCACAGTGGCGGCCTTTGCCCCCTTGTTGATGGGCTCGGGCATGATGGGCAAAATAATGCGCAACATCCCCACGGTGGTCATTCTGGTGCTGTTGGGTTCGTTGCTGGAATCGCTATTCATTCTCCCCGCCCATTTGGCCCGGAGTAAAAACAAGGCCGAGGGCAACGGCCAGGACCCCAAGGAGAAATTCACTTCCCGCTGGCTAAAGAGATTCATTGGCGGACCCTATAAAAGGCTTCTGGCTTTCTGCCTGCGCTGGCGCTATGCCACCGTCGGTTTGGGCCTATGTGTTCTACTGCTTTCGGTGGGCACATTTACCGGGGGCTGGCTTAAATTCACCCTATTTCCCAAGGTGGAGAGCGACTTGCTCATAGCCGGGGTGACCATGGCCTCCGGCACCCCGGTGGAGCGCACCACCGAGGTGGTCTCCCGGCTGGAAAAAGCCGCCCAGGAAACCATGGCCGAGGCAGACCAGGAAAGCGCCAAAGGGACGCCTCCCTTGCTTAAACAAGTGGTCAGCTTGATGGGACTGCAGATAGCCATGGGGGGTGCCCACGCCGGAGTCAACGAAAGCGGCGGGCATGTAGCCACCTTGTTCGTGGAGGTTCTGGAGGGAGAGAAGCGCAAGCAAAAGGCCGAAGACCTCACTGTGCGCTGGCGTAAAAAGGTTGGACCGGTGCCTGACGCCCAGTCATTGGTTTTTCAAAGCGAAATCTTCAGCGCCGGCAACGCGGTGGAGGTGCACCTGTCCCACCCCGATGAGAACAAGCTGCTGGCCGCGGCTGCGGAACTGAAGGCCATCATAAACCGGATACCGGGAATTTTGGATCTTGCCGACAGCTTTACCCCGGGCAAGGAGGAACTCCAGCTAAACCTCAAACCCAGCGGACGCACTCTGGGCCTCACCCTGGCCGAGATATCCCGCCAGGTGAGGCACGCCTTTTACGGGGCCGAGGCCTTGCGCCTCCAGCGCGACAAGGACGAGGTCAAGGTGATGGTGCTCTATCCCGAGGATGAACGCCGCTCCCTGGGCGATATTGAGCGCATGCGCATCCGCACCCCAACTGGCGATGAAGTGCCCTTCGATCAAGTGGCCCAGGTTGAAATCCGCCGCGGCTACAACTCCATTGAGCGCGCCCAGCGGCGCCGCGTGGTCAAGGTCACCGCTGATGTGGATGAATCGGTGATCAACGCCGCTGAGGTTAGGCAAACACTGTCCACACAGATCTTGCCTCAGCTGAGAGCCAAATATCCTGAGCTGCGCACTGACATGGAAGGCGCCGCCCGGGAGCAGCGCGAATCGCTGGACGATGTCTATTATGGTTTCGCCATCGCCATGTTCGGCATCTATATGCTCTTGGCCATCCCTTTCCGCTCCTTCAGCCAGCCCTTTATCGTCATGGCTGCCATACCCTTTGGCGTGGTGGGAGCCCTGGTGGGCCATCTCATCATGGGTTTGAACCTAAGCATGCTGAGCCTGTTCGGAATCGTGGGCCTGGCCGGGGTGGTGGTGAACGACTCTTTATTGCTGGTGTACGCTGCCAACGATTTCCAGCGGGATGGCCTTTCCCCGCTGGAGGCCATAAAGGAGGCGGGCCCCTTGCGCTTCAGGCCCATCCTGCTGACCTCGGTCACCACCTTTGCCGGCTTGGCCCCCATCATCTTGGAGAAAAGCCTGCAGGCCCAGTTCTTGATCCCCATGGCCGTGAGCCTGGGATTCGGGGTGCTATTCGCCACCGGCATCACCCTGCTCCTCATCCCCTGCGGCTATCTCATCCAAAACGATTTGGTCAGGCTGGCCTTGAAGATCAAGGGCCATCTCTCCATGGAACGGGGACAGGCCAACTAGCAGCCATAGTCCTACTCTGCGGAGGGAATCCGCTCAGGATGCTTTTGGGGCGCGGCCAGGCCTCAGGAGCGGAGCTTAAGCGCCTGCCGCTGGTGCGCAAAGGAATCGGCCATAAACACGGCCAGGCCGGTCCAGATACAAATAAAGGTGACCAGGTGGGTGGTAGTGAATGGTTCATTGAAGGCGAACACCGCCAGGATAAACTGGAGGCTGGGGGCCACATATTGCACCACACCCACGGTGGTGTAGGGCAAGCGGCGGGCCCCGCTGGTGAACCACACCAAAGGCAGGGCAGTCACCATGCCGGCAAGCAGAAGTAAAAAGGTGGTCTGCCAATCCACGGTGCCAAAGGCGCCGGCGCCGGTGAAGCCCAAATAGACCAGGTAGCCTATGGCCAAGGGACATAACAAGGTGGTTTCCACGAATAGCCCGTTAAGGGATTCGATCTTCACAGTCTTACGAAGCAGGCCATAGAAGCCAAAGGACAAGGCCAAAAACAACGAAATCCAAGGAAAACCCCCGAACTTCCAGGCCAGATTAAGGGTTCCAATGGCAGCCAGGCCCACTGCCACCCCCTGCCAGGGCCGCAGCCTCTCGCGTAGAAAAATCATGCCCAAAACCACATTGATCAGCGGGTTGAGGAAATAACCCAGGCTGGTCTGCAGCACCTGATTATTAGAGATGGCATAAATGAAAACAAACCAATTGGAAGCGGCCAAGAATGCGGTTCCAACCAGGGTGATGAACACCCGCCGGGTCAAGGCCATGCCAACGCTGCGCCAACCCCGCGCAGCGCTTATCAAGAGGGCGGTAAGCGGAACTGACCACACTACCCGGTGGCAGAGTATATCCAGAGGATCGACGTGCGAAATCGCCTTGAAGTATA
>JASFOZ010000413.1:0-4345 GCA_050116255.1 Desulfarculaceae bacterium | reverse complement strand
CCTCCAGTGTCCGTCAGAACCCTTGCGCATGTAAATCACCTCGCTGTGTCCCCGGCCACCGCCGGTCAGGTAATTTACCGCCAGGCTGATCAAGGATAGAATCAAGGCTCCTCCCACCGCAGACCAAAAACCCTGAACATGGAAACCAGCCAACAGCTTACCGGTCAGCCACAGCATGGATCCGTTGATTACCAGCGTAAGCAGCCCCAAAGTGAGGACATTGAGAGGAAGAGTCAAAACCAAGAGTACGGGCCGAATCAAGGCGTTGAACAGCCCCAAGAAGATGGCGGCGATAAAGGCCCAGCCCAGGCCATCCACCCGAATGCCATCCAATAGGTAGCTGATAAGGAGCAGCCCTCCGGCGCTCACCAGCCAACGAAAAAAGATGCCGCGCATAGGCCAAACCTATCACAGCCCCGGGAACCTGGCAACTCAGGACCGGTCCGTTCCGGGCCGTTGCCAGATACCGGGAATGGAACGCCCGCACTTGGGGCAGCGGCCTTGCTTTAGGATGTTGTGCCTGATGTAGTAACCGGTCCGGGCTATCAGGCTGGTCCCGCAATTGGGGCACAAGGTATTCTCACCGGGGTGTCCAGGCACGTTTCCCACGTATACAAAATTCAAACCCATCTTGAGGGCAATCTCCCGGGCCCGCTCCAGGGTTTTCACTGGAGTGGGAGGCAGGTTTAGCAACTGGTAACGGGGATAAAACCGGGTGAAGTGAACCGGCACTTCCGGGCTCAGTTCATCGCGCACAAAACGGATCAATTGCCGGGTATGATCTTCTTTGTCATTCAAAGTCGGAATCATCAAATGAACGATTTCGGTGTGAACCCCGGCCTTTACCAGCCGGCGCAAGGTTCTTTGCACCGGCGCCAGACTGCCGGAGCATATCTTTTGATAAAAATCCTCCTGTGACGATTTCAGGTCAATACAGGCGGCATCGAGTACCTTGATGAGTTGCTCCAGAGGTTCGGGATTCACATAACCATTGCTGTGCATGACCTTTAAAAGCCCCGCCCGCCGGGCAGCGGCGCCTAGGTCCAACATGTACTCCATAAAAATGGTGGGCTCAACATATGTGGAGGCGATGGAGGCCGCCCCTGCCGCCCGGGCTTCAGCCACGGCTCCTTCCGGACTCAAGTGCAGATTGATCGTCTCCTCAGGTCCCTTCTGGCTGATTTCCCAGTTCTGGCAAAAACGGCAGTGAAAGTTGCACCCAGCCGTGGCCACGGAAAAAGAAAGGCTGGTGGGTAGCACATGAAAGAAGGGTTTCTTTTCGATGGGATCAACATGGACGGCGCAGGGGTTGGCATATACCAAAGTATAGTATTTCCCGTCCCGGTTGCGCCTGACCTGGCAGGCCCCGGTCTCGCCCGGCCCCACCCGGCATCCCTGCGGGCAAAGGGTGCACTGGATCTCGCCGTCGCCCAGGGGTTTATAAAAAGGGGACAGCTTCTCGCCCAAAAGGCCCGGACTCAAAGCCATCCTTTGGGCGGCCTGCGCCAATGCCTTAGGGCCTGTTAAACAGGCAGCGCAGGCCGTGCCCGCAGCCAAGAGAAAAGCTCTGCGGTTAATCGCCATCAGAATACTTGGGCCTGGAAACAATACAGTTTGGCCTGGGGCATCTTCCAGGCATTGGGGGACAGCCCCGCCTTTTGGCACAGCCCCTCCAGATACTGGATGCGGTTCCAACCCATCTCAGCAGGCACCTGAGGCAACAGCAGCCCCGCCCTCCCCTGCATCTTGATCATAAGGCCGTCCCGGCCCACCTGTACATTCTCAGGCCGAACCGGCTTGAGCGGAGTAAGCAGGCTGATCTTCAGGTCGATCTCATCCAGTTCCTCCGGCTTAACCGGATAGAAACGGGGATCGCGCAACGCCGCCGTGGTGGTCATCTCCACCACGGCCTGGCCCAAGGGCAGCCTAGGCCGGATCAGGCCCATGCAGCCGCGCAGGTCGCCACCCCTGCGCAGGGTTACAAATACGCCATACTTGCGTTGCAGCATCAACCGCTCTGCTGGCGGTTTGGGAAGATCCCGGCCCTTCACCGCTGCCTCCAGGGCCTGGCGCGCCAGGGCCCTGAGCGCAGAACAATGCTTGGGTTCTAAAAAAGAGGCTTTGTCTTTATCCGGCGATTGTGGGGAAGCGGCCGTCGCCACCAATGCCGCGGCCATGTATCCCACCACCTTGGAGGTGTCTCCGGTGGCCCGGGCGCTGGTGGCCATATCTAAAACCACCCCTTTGTCAGCACCCATTTCCTTGGCGGCAAACATGGTTATGGCCAAGGCCTGGAGGCCGCAGACCTCGGCCTTGCCCAGGGCGGACAGACGCACAAGGCCCGCCGGGTCCAGGGCCTCGACCCTCTGTGCCACCCGCCCATCCAGAATTTGGGCCTGGTCTTGGTTATGAAAATGAGAAAGGTCCGTAGAAACCACAATTAAGGCCTGTCTCCCTGACAGTGCCTTGGCCAAGGCTTTTCCCATCTCCCGGGCCCGGGGCAGGTCAGGCTGGCCCGTAAGTATGGCGACCAGGCGGGCCTGGGGCAGGGCCCGGCGTATAAAGGGTATTTGAACTTCCAGGCAGTGCTCGCGCTGGTGGACCTGGCGCCGAAATCCGGCCTCAATTTTCCTGGAGAGGCTGGCGGCCAGATCTTTGTCAATCTTGACCGCGCCCAAGGGGGAGTCATAGGCGCCCTGGGGCCAGATACTGGGTTTGGACATGGGATAATAATGACTGGGACCGATCATGACCACGGTGGTGGGCCGGGGTGTGAGCCTGGCGGCCAGGGACCAGGCCGCGCCTGCCACCGAGCCGGAGTACATATGCCCGGCATGGGGAGTGACAATCGCCACCACCCTGCCTTGCACCCGTTTTTGCCCACCCGCGGCCAGATAAGCGTCAATGCTCTGCCTCAACTTGGCCGGTTCTTGAGGGTACCACCGTCCGGCCAGGCCAGCCGGCCGGGTCCAGTCCCCTGCCCAGGCAACGGCGCTGGTCAGACAAAGCGCGACAAGTCCCCTAGTTAATGCTCGCAATAAGGCCATTTCCTCTTCCCAGACACCCTCTCCATACCTAAATTATAGGCTAGGACGTAGCCGGTCAAGGAGGCTTGTGTGGCGGCCGTTCATCTTGCCAAACCAGTGAGGTCTGATATAATCAAGTGCCGTTTTAATCAGTGCACGTAATTAAGCGCCCGTAGCTCAGCTGGACAGAGCGCCGGACTACGAATCCGTAGGCCGGGTGTTCGAATCACCCCGGGCGCACCAATTATAATAAGGGATTAGGTCATGTGGCCTAATCCCTTATTTTTTGCTGGGAAGCACATGGGAAGCAGTCGGAGCCGTTTCACATGAAGGCCCAGGAGCAGTGGCGTTGTAATCAAGGGTTGCTTGCTCTCCCAGAAGACACACCTCTTGACCAAAGGGAGAAAAATCGACTAAGATTTCAGGGAATAAATTCCATCTTGATTACCCCCCGATTCCCTACACATATATTGCAACTCTGGCCAATTCAGCCTGACCTCGCGGCTTGTTTTTACAAGTGTGTTTCATCCCGTTTGGCGTAAGGGCAATAAGGTCAACCAACGGTAGCTGCACACATTTTGGAGCATCAATGCAATGACAAAGCAATGTAGATGAAAAATATCCGGCGGCAAATATAAATCTATCTAAGTGGGAGGAGGTAGATCATGAAATATATTGCTTGGTCCGCTATCGCCGCAACACCTCAGGATGCTGAGCAACAGTTTAAAAACATGGTGAAGAAGGCCAACGATAAACAATTAGAAATCGTATCAGTCAATACACCAGTCCAACAAAATCACACAATAACAGTTGCAATCCTGAAAAAGCGCTGGCCAGAGTAACAAAATAACGTGCCGCCGGATATTTTAAAATGAATTCGAATTATTGCACTAGTCAGGTAATGTAGGGTACTGTCGGCTCGAAGCCTACAGACCACACCCAGGAGGCCAGCCAATGGGTCACGGCGCGCAGATAGAGTACAATAATATAGGGTATTTAAAAACTTCCATTCCGTTGAGCAGCATTGGAATGATATGGCAAGAACCCGTGTAATGCTGGACTCCGGATCCTTCTCGGCCTGGACTAACAAAAACCTCCATAAGATATTGACGAGTACGTAGAGTACTGCGACGATTTCGGATATGAGACGAGAGGAATTGGCTGCTAAGTAACTTTTAGCAAGATGCTTATCTAGTTCCCATCCTGAAAGGCCTGTTCTGAGCGCGGAGATTGTTTCAAGGGTTGGAAGATTGTGGAGCGAGTAGAGTTGGCCCCCGATATGTTGGCAGATGAAAGCGTTCTCGAGGGCTTTTTGGCCT
>JASFOZ010000412.1:0-4349 GCA_050116255.1 Desulfarculaceae bacterium | reverse complement strand
AGGCCATAGCCGCCAGCGCCGGCATCGGTCCGGGTGAGGTGGTTGTGGAGATCGGGGCCGGGCTGGGGGCCCTTACCTTGGCCTGTGCTCGGTTGGCCGCCAGGGTGGTGGCCCTGGAAGTGGACCGGGGCCTGTTCAGGGCGCTTGAGCAGGTGCTTGCTGGCGCCGGGGCGGACAACGTGGAGCTGCGCCTGCAGGATGCCTTGGATGTTGACTGGGAGGAGTTGGCGGCCACGGCCGGGGGTCCGGTGACGGTTGTGGGCAATCTGCCCTATGCCATCAGCTCGCCGTTGTTGCTGAAGTTGGTGTCAGCCAGGGAATGCTGGCAAAGGGCCACCCTTATGCTGCAAAAGGAGCTGGCCCAGCGCCTGTCCAGCCCGCCGGGCAACAAAGACTACGGGCGTCTTTCGGTTCTGGTACAGACCTGGTGTGAGATCGAGCCCGGTTTCAGCGTGGGTCCGGACCAGTTCTTTCCCCGTCCGGCGGTGGAGAGCCGTATAGTTCATCTCAAGTCCCGAAGAGATCCCTTGGTTCCGCTGGCTGACGGGGAACAAGCCGCCTGGTTCCAGACCGTGGTAAAGGCGGCCTTCAGCCAGCGGCGCAAGACCCTGGCCAACAGCCTGGCCGGCGGTTTGGGCCGGGACCGTCCGGGTGTGGCCCAGGCCTTGACCCGGGCGGGCATAGATCCCCGCCGCCGGGCGGAAACCCTCAGCCCCCAAGAGTTTTTCCGGGCAGCGCAGGAGCTGGCTGATTGAGTTTGGGGCTGGCAAGGAACGGAAATCCAGGGCTAGGGGACAGCCGCTTGGTTCAGGTAACCACCTGGCCCCTATGGCAGCACAGGGTGCATTGTATGTGGGTCAATGCCCGGGGATCAGCCTGAGGCTTGGGCTGTAGAATCAGAGGACAGAAACTTGGTTTCGATGGCTTGCGCCTCAGGTCCCAGGATTTTGCTGGAGATGCCCAGGCTCAGCCCCAGCAGTTGAGGATAGAGGACCGTGCCTCCGATCAACTCTGCCAGTTGACTGGGCTCCAGGGTCTGAAAGGCCCAATCCGCCTGCATCTTGGTGTGGGTGCAGGAGATGCATATCAGGTCAGCGCCGCCCTCGCGGCTCTCCCTGAGCCTTTGCTGGATCATGGATAAGGAAAGCTCCGGGTTGAAGCTGCGCAAAGAAGAGCCGCAGCATGACAGCCTTCCGGCCCAGGGAATGCTCTGGGCGCCGGTCAGCTCCACCAGCTCGTCGATTATCACCGGGGCGGTGGGATGATCGAATTGAGTTATGCGGCTGGGCCGCAGGGCATGGCAGCCGTATTGCACAGCCACCTTAAGGCCTTTTAAAGGCCTGGTGATCAATTCCTCCAGCACCTCAATGCCCAGGTCGTGATAGAGAACCGATACCAGATGCTTGACTTGGCAGCGGCCCTGGTAGGTTAGGCCTTCTTCCTTCAAAGTGCTGTTTATTTGTTGAGTGAGGTCTTCTTGCTGGGCCAATTGATGCGCAGCCCATTTCAGGCTGCCCAGGCAACACATGCAGGGAGTGAGAAGGTCCAGGCCCTGGGCCTCCGCCAGAGCCATGGCCCGGGCCGCGGCCTGCAGATGGGCGGTGGGGTACAGGTTGCGCATGGGATAGCCGCAGCATCCGAACTCGATATCCACCACATCCACTCCCAGCTCGGACAGCACCACTCTGGTGGCGCTTTCATATTGGGGGACGAAGTAGGGTATTTTACAACCTAAAAACAGGGCGTAAGCCATTTCTTCGATCCTACTCGCTCTGGGCCAGGTTCAGTCTGGCCGCATGCCCACGCAGCTCATAAAGCATGTCAGTCACCGGCACTCCCTGGGGGCAGGCTTCCTGGCAACGGTAGCAGGTCAGGCAACTCCACACCATTCTGGCGCCCATGACCTCTTGCTGCAGGCCCAGGCGCATGGCGTACATTATCTGGTGGGGCAAGAGGTCCAGATGCTCCTCTGGGTTGTCGAATTGGAAAACGATAGGGCAGGAGTTGGTGCAGGTAACGCAGTTGAAACAGGTTGATTGGGCTCCTGCCTGGAGTTGTGGCAAGCCTTCTCTTCCAGCCAGAGACAGAGGCAGGCCCAAGGAGGCCTCTTGTCTGAAGGCGGCTGTAAACCCTTTGACCGAATCTTTCACCTTGTCATAGGTTTCACCATAGCCCCGGCGCTGGAGATCATCCTTCATGGCCAGCCAGAGGTCCTGCAGGTCTATGCCCACTGGACAAAGGCGGGTGCAGCGGTAGCAGCTGGTGCAGATGTCTGATCCCTGACGCACCTGATCCAGCTTCTGGCCGTTAGGGGTCCGGGTGTAGGCCATTTTCTTGAGGGCGGCCAGTTTCTCGGAAGGAAGTATATTCAGATTGGGGACCTCCCTCAGGGCCACCGCCACTGAGCAATGGATTGAACAGGTGGCGCAGTGGGTGCAGGCGTCCAGTTCCAAGGCGCGCAAGGTGAGCAGGTTGGCGGGGTGCAGATCTTGGCGCTTACAGGCCGCATTGATCATCAGTATCAAGGGGGAGGTCAGCAGATGGAAAAACTTGGTCAAGGGGAACAGGGCCAGGACCAGCCACACGGCCAAGAAGTGAATGTGCCAGAGCCAGTTTTGGGCGTCCATTTCCGATAGGGCCAGGGCTGCCGGGCTGAGGGTCTTGGCCAAGCCAAAGGAAGCAAAGGCCCACTGTGGTTTGGAATGGCAACCAGCGCAGTTATTCTCGTGCACCTCCAGGCCTTGCTCCCAGGCATCGGGGAACTCGTCAGCCTCGCCTTTGGGGAAGGCCACGGAGAATTCCCGGGCCCAGTAGTACTTTAAGGCCTTTATCTCCTCTTCGCTCTCACTGGTGGTATATTCCTCCACCATTTGGTCAAAGCTTCGTTGAGACCCGATCTTGACCGCCTCCAGGGCGAACCCGGACAGAATTATCACCGCCAATATGGCGATGGCTATTCTATCCATAGAGCGGTTGGTGAGTCGCATGCCGGGGATGGTAACCCGGCGGTATATGGCCAGGCCCACGCCGGCCAGGACCATGACTCCGAAAACATTGCGCAGGAAAAGATAGGGATTTAGGGTGGAGGCGTAATCGCTGAACAGATTAACCGAAATCAGGCTTTCCAGGGCATGCATCAGCACCAGGAGTATGAAGCCCCAAAATAGCAGTATGTGGGTAAACCATCCCCAAAAGCTGTTTTTTAAAGACCGCCTCTGCAAAAGGGCGTCTAATATAAAGGCCTTGGCGATTACTATTATTTTAGGGCTAAAGGCGGTTTTGAGCACACCAATCGCGGCCCTTAAAACCCTTTCTCCAAAAGTGCTGGATTGATGGGAGGGGGCTCCGATTTCAATGTGCAACCAGGAATAAACTTTGTATACAAGGGCCGCCGCACAAGCGGCCAGGGCAATATAAAGAGAGATAGAGTAAAACACGATGTGCAGCCCTCTTTACAATACGCCGAACCCCTAAGGAGTGGCTGCCTTTAAAGCCTTAACTCCAACGGCGCAAGGAATCAAAAATTTCAGGCGGTTTTGCTTTCCTTGGGGCTGACGGGCCAGGTCCGGTTCAACCACAGCTAAAAATCGCACGAGCCTCCATTGATGTCTTATGCCCCATATGCGTGACATCTAAGAAGGCAAATTGCCCAAAGAACATAGCATATAAAGGTGAATCCGGCAATTTTTAGTCGTAGCCCTAAAAATATATCGTAATACTTTGTAATAATTGATGGCGCATGAATGCCAAGATGGTAAAGGGCTTTAATTATTCAGTGATATCAGCAGGTAACACGTAGCACCACAAGGATGCCTTGCAAAACAGAAATGGCGGGTATTTTTTTGGGCCTGAAAAATATTGCTATCTATATTAGAAAAAGACGGTATCAAGCGGGATGCATCAAGTTGACAGAGCCCCGGCCATCGTGATAGGCCAACCAGAGCGTGAGATTGGTGAGGCTGTTTGCGCCAGGCTCTGGCCGCGCGAGAACCGTAAGTTCCGGGCAGGCCTATGAGGGCGGATGATTAAGGCCTAGGCCAAGCTATACCCAAAAACCTCTTGGATCCAGCGGGGATAAACCCCAGACCGGGAAGGCGCCGATATGAGCAAAACCCCTCAAGTTATCCATTCTCCTCACGATATGCAGCGGTGCTGCCAAAGCGAGAACTCCAAGGGAGAGCGTATTGGGCTGGTACCCACAATGGGCGCTTTACATGCGGGCCATCTTTCGCTTATAGATTACGCCCGGGCCAACTGTGGCTGCCTGGTGGTGAGCATATTTGTTAATCCCCTGCAATTCAACGACCCAGATGACTTGGCCAATTATCCGGACACCTGGGAGGCTGACC
>JASFOZ010000411.1:0-4353 GCA_050116255.1 Desulfarculaceae bacterium | reverse complement strand
CTACTTCTGGCCGGTGCCGTAAATGGGTGAGGCTCAATGACAAGGAAGTCTCTACAATTCAATGGCACTAATCACGGGAGGTTTACACTCCAGCCCATCAATGAAAACCTAATGATTAGTTGAACCTTAAGAGTCTGCGGTCTCCCTGCATGGGTATTATTTGTATTTTAGCATTGACAAATTTTATCTAATTTGTCTATTGTTAAATACAAATATTAATAGGCACACATAGCCCTTAAAGGGGCATAGCAATGAGCTGGCAAAAAGAAGTTGATGAAATAACCCGACGCAAGGCCCTGGCCCAGCGCATGGGCGGCCCGGAAAACGTGTCCCGGCATCACCGGGCCGGCAGACTGACCGCCCGGGAGAGGATCGATCTTCTGGTCGATGAGGGCAGCTTCAGGGAATACGGCGCCCTGGCCGGGCAGGCGGTTTACGATGAACAGAACAACCTAGTCGGCTTCACCCCAGCCAACGTTGTGATCGGATCGGCTCGCCTGAACGGCCGCCGTGTTGTGGTTTCGGCCGAGGATTTCACAGTGCGGGGAGGCTCTTCCGAGGCCACCCGCTCCGAAAAATGGATTTGGGCTGAAACCTTGGCCCTTGAGATGGGTCAACCCCTGATTCGGCTGGTGGATACGGCCGGCGGCAGCGTCAAGCTCTTGGACAGCATGGGAGCGACCAAACTTCCGGGCTACGCCTCCTGGCGCTTTTCCGAATTGCTGGGCGCGGTCCCGGTGGTGGGCGTAGCCCTGGGCTCGGTGGCCGGCCTGGGCGCCTTCCGGGTGGTGACGGCTCATTTTTCCATCATGACCCGTGAAACCAGCCAGGTGTTCGCCGCCGGCCCGCCCCTGGTCACCCCGGCCAGCGGAGAAACTTTTTCCAAAGAGGAATTGGGCGGCTACCGCATACACACCCGGGGCAGCGGTGTGGTGGATAACGAGGCAGCCGACGAGACGGACGCTTTGGGCCAAGTCAGGCGCTTTTTGAGTTACCTGCCCTCCAATGTGCAGCAAACACCGCCCCGGATCCAGAGCGAAGACCCAGCCGACCGGCGTGAGCAGGAGCTTTTAGAAATAATCCCCCGCGACCGCAAAAAGACCTATGACGCCCGACTCCTGGCCAGCCTGATCTTTGACCAGGACTCGCTTTTTGAGATCGGCAAGCACCAGGGGCGTTCCGTGATCGCCCTCCTGGGCCGCCTCAACGGCTATGCCGTGGGGGTGATGGCCAGCGACACCAGGTTTTTCGGGGGCGGCATGGACCACACCGCCGCTGAGAAAATTATCCGTTTCGTGGACATGTGCGACACCTTCCACCTGCCCATGGTCAATCTCTTCGACCAACCGGGGGTGGTCATCGGCCAGGCCGCGGAAAAAGCTGGCACCATACGCATCGCGACCCGGGCCCTCCAGGCAATTGCCCAGAGCCGCGTGCCCTGGGTGGCCGTGATCCTAAGGCGGGCCTTCGGCGTGGCCGGGTCCGCCTACGGCCGCCAACATGACCTCAACCTGCGCTATGCCTGGCCTTCGGCCCGTTGGGGCTCCCTGCCTATAGAGGGCGGCATAGAGGCGGCTTATAAGCGTGAAATCGAACAGGCCCCGGATCCGGCGGCTTTTAAGAAAAAGCTGGAGACCCATTATGAAGGGCTGCAATCGCCCTTCAGGACCGCTGAACGCTTCGGCATCACGGACATTATCGATCCTCGCGACACCAGGCCGATTCTATGCGACTGGGTGGAACAAGCCTACCAGGTCCTGCCCGGCCAGATTGGCCCCAAAGCAAGAACCATGCGGATCTAGTCCGCATCACTCAATCAGCCACTTTATACAAATAGAAGAAAGGACCGGAGTTGGACTCGTCCTATAAACTAAAGGACCGAAGCGGACGCTCGGCCCTGCCGCTGCCGCTTTACTACCAGATCGCCACTTCCATCAGGGAACGTATCATAAGCGGCGAGTGGACCACCGGCCAGAAGCTGCCCACAGAGAATATCCTGGGCCAGGAGTACGGGGCCAGCCGCCAGACCATCCGCAAGGCCAAAGAATACCTCATTCGCGAGGGTATTTTGCGCAGCGTCCAGGGGTCGGGCTGCTATGTAAACCGGGTCGACCTTTGGGCCTCTTTGCCGCCTTCAGTGGACAACCTTAAGGAGTTTTTCGCCTTTGCCCTGAAGATGTCTTTCAAGATTCACACCTACGGCATGGTGGCCAACACCCCCACCGTGGCGGCGCGGCTGCGCAACGAAGGCGAAAATTTCGTTTTCCAAATCACCGGCGTGCGTTTTCAGAACGATGAACCCTTGTCATATGTGGTCTATCACCTCCCCCGTGAATTTGCGGTGCAAATCCCGTTGGAGGAGTTGGATGAAAAGGCCTTTATCCCCCAGTTCGAGCAACTCGCGGGCATAAAGGCCACGGAAGGGGTCCAGTCCATAGCCCTGGGACGCGCTGATGAGCAGGCGGCCCAACACCTGAATCTGAAACCAGGGGACCCGGTGTTGGTGGTCGAGTCCATTTACCTCAATGATGAGGGCAAGCCCATCGAGTTCGTGCGGACTCAGTACCGTGAGGCCTTGCCCTACTCCATCCGCATGAAGCGCTAGGCTCGGACCAAGGGGGCGAAATGAAAAGCAGGCAATCGCAAAACCCGGTTAAACGGATAAGGGCGGGAGCAGCCCCATGAAACCCGGTTTATTTTTTCTCTGGCCGGTGGACAGGTACCGTGAGCGGACGGCGCTGGTCTTGGGTGAAGAAAGGCTGACCTTCGGCCAGACTGACGCCGCTATCAACCGCTTATGTCATGGCCTGCTCTCACTGGGTTTGCATACCGGCCACAAGGTGGCGGTGCTCATGGGCAACTGCCTGGAGGCGGCTTTTTCCATCTTCGCCATACCCAGGGCCGGCCTGACCTATGTCACCCTCAACGCCCGCCACTCGGCCCGCGAGCACCTGGAGGTGCTGCAAGACGCCGGGGTGGACGCACTCATCGCCGGCGAGGAGTTCATAGACCTCATCCAGCCGGTTCTGGACCAGGCCGCCGGTCTCAAGCACCTTATAGCCCTTGGCCCCGAGCGGCCCGGTTGGCTCAGTTACGAGGCTTTGACAGCCGGCCAGGATGAAACCTGGCCGGAAATCGAGGTCGATCCTGAAAACGACATAGAGCGCATTCACTACACCTCCGGCACCACCGGCCGGCCCAAGGGCGCGGTCTGGCCCTTTGCCATGTCCAAACGGGTGATCGCCAGCATCCTCATGAACATGGACAAACCCTTGGGCCCGGCGGACGTAAACCTGAACATCGGGCCTTTAACCCACGCCGCCGGCCTGATGATGATGGTCTACTATTGCCGGGGCGCGACCAATATCGTACTGCCCCGCTTTGACGAAAAACTGGTCCTGTCCACCATAGAGCGAGAGCGGGTCACCTCGGTTCTGTTGATTCCCACCATGCTGTACCGCATCCTGGCCCGGAATGACCTTGCTGATTACGACCTCTCCAGCGTCAACCGGGTATGGTACGGCACCGCACCCATGGCCGTGGACCGCCTGCGCCAGGGCATCGAGTTATTCGGAAGCGTATTTCGTCAGAACTACGGTATGACCGAGATACCCCAGCCGATTACCTTCCTGGGGCCGGAAGACCACATTACCCAAGGCAGCGCCGGAGAAGTCCGCCGCCTATCCTCAGCCGGCCGTCCGGCCCTGGGGGTGGAAGTGCGGGTTGTGGATGAGCAGGGAAATGACCTGTCTTCCGGCCAAATCGGGGAGATCATCATCCGCTGCGACAAGATGATCAGCGGGTATTGGAATCTGCCTCAAGAGACGGCCGCCGCTTTCCGGGACGGCTGGTTCCACACCCATGACATGGGGACCTGGGACCAGAGTGGTTTCCTGTACATCATGGACCGCAAGAACGACATGATCATAACCGGGGGTTTCAACGTGTACCCCCGGGAGGTGGAGGAAGTGATCATGGAGCTGGAAGGGGTGGCTGAGGTGGTGGCCATCGGGGTCCCCGACCCTCTGTGGGGCGAGGCGGTCAAGGCGCTGGTGGTTTTGCAGCCGGGCTGGGAAGTGAACACCGAGACCATCTTGGAGCATTGCCGGAAAAATCTGGCCGGTTACAAGATGCCCAAAAGCGTGGATTATATCCAAGCCGCGCCCAAGAACCTGTATGGAAAAATCGACCGCAGGGCGCTTAGGGAGCCGTACTGGTCCGGGGCGGGACGCAGAGTTAATTAAAATCTTACATCCGCCCCTGAAAGATTGGGATATTCCGTTAAGCCCGCACCGCGGGAACCTAAGGAGGGGAAGATGAAACCAGCTAAGATCAAGTACGTAACCCTTTGGA
>JASFOZ010000410.1:0-4389 GCA_050116255.1 Desulfarculaceae bacterium | reverse complement strand
AGATGTTGGTGGCTGCATCCCAGCCCTGAGTGGGCTTGATATCGAATATTATTTTGGAATGTTGCTCCTGATCCCAAGATTGCAGATAGGCGCCTGACTTAACCTCGATCTTAAGGCCCTGGTCGGTCCTGACATCGCAGGCATCCCATTCCATCCTCACCGCATCCGAGCAATGCAACGCCCGGGAGACTATGTACTCAGCCATGGTCCCGCGCAAGGCATTGCTAAGAAGATCGGAGGCGTACCACTGCCAAAAATCGATTAGTCTCCAATTAGTAGGTTGTCCATTTACGATGAATTGTTCTTGGCCGGTTTTCCGGGAAACCTCTACGGCAGGCAGGGCGGCAGGCATTTATTTGTCTCCTTTGCTCATCTCCTGGCATATGCAGAAAGCAGACCACGGGCTTGGCCTTGGTTTCAAAGCCCGGTTTTGCTCTGCCTCAGCTTAGCATAATCGCTCCCGTGATACGGCGGCTGGGAGCCCTACCAGTAATCACAAACACCGCCGGCTGGACTCCGGGCTTGGGGATGGTCTATGATCAAATTTGTTCTTCAGCAGGCTGTTCATCGGTCCCAGAGCGCCCTCATTGTTTTCTTGCGCACTTTTTTTGGGCATCCGCGTTTATGTAAAAAGCCAAGGTGAACCGCATGCAAATATACTGGCGCTATTGGGGTAAGGTCGTTAGTAAACCCGGCCGAGATGAACCAAAGTGTCACTTGCTGCCCTTTCATCTGCTGGATGTGGCAGCCGTGGGCAGGGAGTTCATAGCCCGGGATTCTCTTTTGCGTACCCGCCTATGCAGACTACTAGGGTTCCAGCCCGCCGAGCTTACTATCCTGGTCACATTCTTTTTTGCCCTGCATGATTTAGGTAAGTTCGGAGACGTGTTCCAAGGACAACAGCCTGAATTCTACCAGCTCCTGCTGAGGCGTTCCCGCCCCCGGCCAGCGCTGATCCGCCACAGCGACCTTGGCTATCTGCTCTGGAAGGAAGGCCTATTCAAGCACATATATAAAGGGCTCCCTGAGGCACTGCAGCGGGAGTTCCCTGGGGAATGGGACCTGGAAGATATCCTTGACCCCTTGGCCCGGACCGTCCTGGGGCATCATGGCAGACCACCTCAAAACAATACATACTCCCTTAATGACAGCACTCTTCCCGATGATATAGAGGCTGCCAGAGGCTGGTTGGATGCCTTACTGCATCTGGTGCCCTTTTACTCTATCCTAACCTCCCTTAAGGCCGCAGATGAGCGCGGCTTGGCCACCGCCTCCTGGCTCTTGGCCGGGCTAATGGTCTTGTGCGACTGGCTGGGGTCCAACGTGGGTTTTTTTCCTCCCCAAGACCGTCCCCTGGACCTGCAAGAATATTTGGAGAACATAGCCTCGCAACAGGCCCAGACAGCCATAATCCAAGCCGGGGTTATCGCCCCCCCTGCCGGTCCGGCACTAACCCTGGACACGATCAAACCCGATGCCCAAGCCCCCACTCCCTTGCAGGCCCTGGCCCAGGATTGGACGGCCACGGACGAGCCCCAGCTTGTCATTGTGGAAGACGCCACCGGCTCAGGTAAGACCGAGGCCGCCTTGATGTTCGCCCACAGGTTAATGGGCCAAGGGGCTGGTGAAGGCCTGTTCTTTGCCCTGCCCACCATGGCCACCAGTAACGCCATGTATGACCGCTTGGCAAAGTCTTATAGCCGCCTGTTTCTTGCCGGGTCCCGCCCCTCCTTGGTGCTGACCCATAGCGCCGGCAGGCTGCACCAAGGTTTTTTAGATTCCCAGGCAAGGGACACGGCAGGTATACAAGCCTGGGATGAAGAAGGGGCCGCCTATTGCTCCCAATGGCTGGCAGACAACCGTAAAAAGGCCCTGCTGGCTGCCATCGGGGTGGGAACCATTGACCAGGCCCTGATGGGGGTCTTGCCTTTTTGGCACCAGTGCCTGAGGTTATTGGGTCTGGGGCGCAATGTCCTGGTGGTGGATGAGGTCCATGCCTATGACCCCTATATGCTCAGGCTTCTATGCAATCTGCTCAGGTTTCAAGCCGCCTTTGGGTCCAGCGCGGTGCTGCTTTCCGCCAGCCTGCCTCTGGACATGCGCCGAAAGCTGGTGAATGCCTTTTATGAGGGATTAGATGAAAGCCCGCCTAAGCTCCAGGAAGAACACTATCCCATGCTGACCACAGTCCAAGGCGGCAAGTTCCAAGAAAAAGAGGTGCAGCCCTGGGAAAAATCACGCCGCCGCGTAAAGGTGAAATTCGTTCACAGCCCGGAGCAGGTCCGAGGCCTACTAAGGAAGGCGGCCCGCAAAGGGCAATGCGCCTGCTGGATCAGAAACACGGTGGCTGATGCTGTGGAGGCCTGGGAGGATCTGAAGCCGGAATTTCCTGCTCAGGACCTGCTACTTTTTCACGCCCGCTTTGCCATGTGCGACCGCCTGGCCATCGAAAAAAGGGTCTTGACCCTATTCGGCAAGGAAAGCACCCAAAAGCAGCGGGCGGGTAAGGTGCTGATTGCCACCCAGGTGGTGGAACAATCTCTGGACCTGGACTTCGATTTGGTGATCAGCGACTTGGCCCCCATAGACCTCCTGATCCAGCGTATGGGCCGTTTACAGCGCCATGAAAGGGAGTACCGGAAACCAGGCCCGGTCCTGGTGATCCACGCCCCGCCTCTGGAGGAAGATCCCGGACCTGACTGGTATAAAGACCACTTCCCCAGGGCATCCTATGTTTATCCTGACCATGGCCGCCTCTGGCTTGCTGCCCACAAGCTGCACCAGGCAAAGGAGATCGTAGTCACCGGCGGCATCAGGGCCTTGATTGAGGCCGTATATGGCGAAGTAGCAAAGGCCCAGATCCCGGAAGGTCTCGAAGAAAGCAGCACCCAGGCCGAGGGCCGGGCCAAGGCTGATTATTCCCTGGCCCAGTTCAATCACCTGAACCTGGAACTTGGCTATGCCGACCATGGAGACGAGTGGCTGCCCGATATCGACACTCCCACCCGCCTGGGGGAACGCACCACCACCCTGCGCCTGGCTAGGTGGGACGGCGTCACCTTGACCCCTTGGTGTGAGCATCCAGAACCGGACATTGCCTGGGCCCTGAGCCAGGTCAACCTGGCCTACCGGCTGGTGGCCGGACCGGCTCAGCATGCCCAGCCCCTGGCCGCAGCCGTGGAAAACGGCCTTAAGAACATGCGCGATAAGGGGCGCTGGAGCGTGCTTGTGCCCATGGAGCAACAAAAAGACTCTTTATGGGTCGGCGAGGCATTAAACCCTAAGAACCAAGTAGTTAAAGTCAATTGCCATCGCGACTATGGCGTAAAAATCGACCTTTAAAATGAGCTTGATTAACAAAGCCCGAAATATTGTTTGGCATTTTTCATGGAAATGAAGATCGTGAAAATCCGTGGACCACCAAGCCTTGAGAAAAGCTATTATGGTTCCCCGCCATGCGAGGATGAAACCTGAGCCAATACAAGGGGGGTATGTATGACTTTAAACCTAATCTCTGATCCTTGGATTCCTGTCCTGCGCCGCAGCGGCGCCCGCAAGACCATCGCACCCTGGCAGATAACCCAAGACCTGGAAACAGACCCCATACAGAGCCTGGATGCTCCCCGCCCTGACTTCAGCGGGGCCCTGGTGCAGTTTCTCATCGGACTGCTCCAGACCGCCTTTGCGCCAGGCTCGATAAAGGAATGGAGGAATCACTTTTTAAAGCCGCCTTCGCCCCAAACCCTGCGCAAGGCCTTTCAGCGCCATGAGCCGCACTTTAATCTACTGGGATCAGGACCCCGCTTTATGCAGGACCTACACCTGATTCTGACTAAAGATAATAGAGTCGGTCTGGCCAAACTTTTACTGGAAACCCCGGGCAGCAACACCGAGCGCAACAACGCCGACCTGTTCATAAAGCGGGGCCAGGCATCTAGGCAATGTCCCGCCTGCCTGGCCATGGCCCTGTACACCTTGCAGACCAATGCAAACCAGGGAGGGTCTGGGAATCGCACCTCTTTACGCGGGGGCGGCCCTTTGACCACCATCATCCTGGCCGGCACGCTATGGTCCACGGTCTGGATCAATGTGCTGACCAAGAAAGATTTCGAGACCCTGCCCGGCGGTCATCACAAAAAAGAACCCCAGGACATCCTCCCCTGGCTGGCCCCCTGCCGCACCAGCGAGAATAAAACCGGCGCACCCACCATGCCTGAGGATGTAAACCCGCTCCAGATGTACTGGGGCATGCCCCGCCGCATCCGAGTGGATGCCGAGAACCCGGAGCAAGGCACCTGCCATATCTGCGGCCAGGAAAGCCGGGAGTTGCTGAGCACCTGCCTCACCAAGAATTACGGCATAAACTATGAAGGCGCCTGGCAGCATCCC
>JASFOZ010000409.1:0-4400 GCA_050116255.1 Desulfarculaceae bacterium | reverse complement strand
CGCCTAGGAACCAGTTAACACAATTGTAACTTCCCTGTAACGCAGTCAGGCTGATTTTCGATTAGTATAAAATTCCTAAATTAAATAGGGGCCTTATTCACCAAGATGCCCTGACGGCGATGGGCGAATTTCAAGACCGGGCGAAAAGAACCGCATCGAAAATTATGTCTAAAAATAAAACCATACTCACCGCCTGTGCGCCTGTTGCCCCGGATCTGAGCATCTTTGATCTGGATGCAGCCCCTGATATATCCGAGCAGGACCAGCAGGTGTATGAGGCCCTGGTCTCCACAAAGCTCAGCCCAAAGCAGCAAAAGATGGTGCTCAACCCGGTGAGCACCTTTCCCAGACAAAGAGAGCTGCTGGCCATACATTGGCATCCGGAATGGATTCCCCTGGAGCTTGTCGCCAAGCGACTGGCGGCCATGTTTCCCAATGCCAAGGACACTCTGGTAATTCCCACCCAACATAATCAACTGATGAGCTTCGGCCAATACGCCGGCACGGAGGTGGACTGTCTGGCCTCGGGCTTCCAGCGCAAGGTGCAGCTTCTGCTTCATTTCAAGGCCAGCAGGCTGGAAGAGGCCGATGTGCTTAAATCAATGCTGGCCCATACCTCTAAATACCGCAGCAGCCAGCTCTTCCAGTTCATGGACACGGTGGTGAACCCGGCCTATGCCGAGGATCTGGAGGAGGCGGTGGTATCCACCGGCGCAGGCGAAGAGGTGGTGGCCTTTGTACGCTTCTACACCAGCCGTCTGGCCAAGCTCATAGACCTCAACGAAGGCCAAACCCCGCCCCAGATGATCAAGAACAAGCTCCTCAGCGAATACATAGAAGCCCAGAGGGCCCGTCACCCGGAGATCAACCTTAAACGGGCATTACTGCTTTTAAAGGCGGTCAAAACCATCGTAAAGCGCAAGTTCTCCCTGGATTACTTCTTCAGGGCCTCTGAGGTGATCGAAGAGGTCCGGTCCCTGGGAGGGGGGGTGGTGATCCCCCATCCCGAGCAGTTCTGGCCGATTCTCTTGGCTGACTACGATGTGGACGGCTATGAGGTCTGGAATCCCCAGTCCCGGGAATACACCGAGTTTCTGATCAGGGTCCTGACCCGCAAGAACTTGGAGCGGGGCAGGAGTAAAAGAGAGCTCCTGATCTTCATGGGCGATGATTGCCACCTGTCAGTGAAGATCAAGGATCCCGCCGGGGTCGAGCCCGCCAAGCTGGAGCGCGAGGTGGGGTTGCAGCCGGCCTGGGATGAGCTGGCCATCAGCAAGACCCTGAGTCTCTCCAATGCCAGCCGGGCCCAGGTCATCAGGGACTATCGCGAACGTCTGGACTAACAAGACAGCCTGAAGAGGAGTCAAAGGCCATGTCTGAGCCATCAGGAAGATTCAAACACCAGTCCCTTGAGGACCCACAGTCCATAGTCAAGTATCTATCAGCCCTAAAGGACGGTTTTGAGAACGGGGCCCTGGTTTTCTCCACCAACGGCAAGCGGCTGATAGTCAAGCCCCAGGGCCTGGTCAACCTGGAGGTGGAGGCCAAGCGCAAGGGTGAAGGTATCAAACTCAACCTCAAGTTCCGCTGGAACGAAGAAGAACCCGCCCATGAAGACGGCATTCAACCTCTTTTCATCGAAACCATCAAGTAGAATACGCATCCTCCATTTCCCGGAGACGCCGCCAATATGAGCATATTGAATGAGGTGCGGGAAAACTTCCGCTTCATGGTGAGCGAAGTCACCTCCCAAATGGAACAGACCCTGAGGTTTGTACAGGCGCCCTCCCGCCCGGTCATGGAAAAAATCGTCTCCGGCGACGACTACATCGACACCCTCAAGAGCCTGATCGAAGAAAAGGTCTTTAACCTGCTCATGGTCCCCCAAAGCATGAGCAAACAAAACGTGGCCCTTTTGCGCTCTATAAACACCATCACCTCCAACCTGGAGCGCATGGCCGATTTCGCCGTGAATATCCCCCGCCAGATGAGCCATTTGAACGAGCCCTCCTATGCCTTGAGCTTCGGCTTTGAGGAGCTCTTTACGGAAGTGCTCACCGGCCTGGGCAACATCGTGGAGGCCCTGGAAAAGCGCGACGCGGGCCTGGCTTTTCGCATCTGCCAGTGTGAGTTCAACCTGGACCGTATGCATAAGGACAAGTTCGGGTTGGTGCTCAGGGATCTGAGGGCGGGCAGCGAACCCGGTGACCCGGTGACAGCGCTCTTTATCTCCAACTATCTGGAGCGCATGGGCGACAGCCTGCTGAATATCGGTGAGGCCATCCTCTTCTCGGTGGTGGGCGAAAAGATGAAAATCCACCAGTACCGGGCCTTGACCGACAGCCTGGCCTCCAGCGGGGTCAAGGCCACCATATCGCAAGTGGAGTTTGAGTCCATCTGGGGAACCCGCTCGGGCTGCCGCATCGGGGTGACCCGGGAACGCGGCGCTGACTCGGCCCTGCCGGTGCTTTTTAAGCACGGCAACTATCAGAAGCTGAAAAACGAAAAGGAAAACACCGATCTCTGGGACCAGATCATCCCCGGGCTCACTCCCAAAATATTGGAGTTTCAGCCTGACGGAGAAGGTAACGGTTCCGTGCTCATGGAGTTCCTCACCGGCGGCACCCTCCAGGACATGGTCCTCAACGCCGAAGAAGCCGAACTGGGTGAGGCCCTGCATCTGCTGCAGGAGACCCTGGGCCGGGCCTGGACCATAACCAAGAAGACCGGCGAGACCTCAGCCGATTTTGTGGGGCAGATGCGCGCCCGGCAAAGAGCGGTCTTTCGCATCCATCCTGACTTTGACGCCGGCCAGCTCGAAATCGGAGACCTCTCCCTGCCCTCCTTTGACCGCCTCTTGACCATGGTGGAAAGGGCCACCCAAGGTCTCAAAGCCCCTTTGTCGGTCCTGATCCATGGGGATTTGAACCTGAACAACATCATCTACAACAGCGGCCAGCAAAGGGTTCACTTTATCGATCTGCACCGCTCCCGCCATACGGATTATGTGCAAGACGTGTCGGTCTTTTTGGTCTCCAATTTCCGCCTGCCCGTCTTTGAGCGCGAAATCAGAGAGCGGATCTGGGCCACCACCAGCTCCTTTACCCGTTTCGTGGAGAAGTTCGCCCGCCTGACAGGGGACGCCACTTTCCCGGCCCGCCTGGCCCTGGGCCTCAGCCGTTCCCTGTTCAGTTCCTCCCGTTTTGAGATGAAACAGGAGTTCGCCCGCAACATGTTTCAGCGCTCCGTCTACCTTCTGGAAAAGCTGCTGGAGCACCAGGGACGGCCCTGGGAGCAGTTCAAGATCCCTGAAAACGCCCTGGTGTATTGAACTCATAAATGACAAAGGATCAACCTGCGTGAAAACAGACTTGAAGATCGGGGTGGTGGGGGTGCCGGGCGGCTGGTCCAGCGAACGCCTGGCCGACGCCCTGGAAAAGGCGACCGGCTTCCGCCTACTGGTGGATCTTGGCGAAGTTTCCTGCGACCTGGAGGCGTCCCAGGCCTTTTTCAAGGGCATCAACCTTACTACCCTGGACGGCTTGGCCATAAAAAAGGTAGGCCCCGCCTATTCTCCCCAACTTTTGGACCGCCTGGAGCTGCTGCGATTTATCGAGGCCCAAGGTGTCCGCATCTTTTCCCGGCCGGACAGGATCATCGCAGTGCTCAACCGGCTGTCCTGGACCGTGAGCCTGGCCAAGGCCGGGCTGCCCCTGCCGCCGACTGTGGTCACCGAGGATGTGAGCGCGGCGGCCAAAGCCATCGAGGATTTCGGCTCCAGCGTGCTCAAACCCCTGTACACCTCCAAGGCCAGGGGTATGGTGCTCATCGATCCGGTCAATGGCCTGCGCGAGGATCTGGCCAACTTCAAGGCCTCGGGCAACACCATCATCTATGCCCAGAAACGCCTGGACCTGCCCGGCCGTGACCTGGGGCTGGTCTTCTTGGGGGGAGAGTACCTGGCCACCTACGCCCGGGTGGCCAATCAGAACTCCTGGAACACCACCCGCCGGGACGGGGGTATGTACGCCTCTTATGAACCCCCTGTGGAGGTGATCGAGATCGCCCGCAAGGCCCAGGCCGTGTTCGGCCTGGACTTCACCAGCGTGGATATAGCCGAGACTGACCAGGGGCCGGTGGTCTTCGAGGTCTCGGCCTTTGGAGGCTTCCGGGGATTGTTGGAGGGATGCAATATTGACGCGGCCGCCGCCTACGCCGGCCACATGGTTAAGGAGCTGAGGGGATGAACTCCATCGAGTCTGTGGACGCCATGACCCGGCTGTTGACCAAGGCCCATCCTGTCACTGATGAGCTGACCATATCACTGGCCGGGTGGGTGATTGCCGTCCGCTCCAACAGCATCGAGCTGATACAGGATCTGAAAGACTACTTCGAGCCCT
>JASFOZ010000408.1:0-4404 GCA_050116255.1 Desulfarculaceae bacterium | reverse complement strand
GCCGGCTTCAGTAAAAATGTGTACCAGAGGCCCGGGCTGAACCTAATTCGTGAAGATCCTTCCCTGTACCTGACCCGGGAGCGGCGTTCTTTTGACCTGATTCTGTGGGGCCAAGGCATCCGCTGGGGCGGAGGGTCAGCCACCGGCCTGGGCGTGAGCCGGCTGTTGACGGTCGGGGGCCTGAAGGGAATGTTGGACCGCCTGTCTCCAAATGGAGTTCTGGCCATAATGGGGCCTCTTCTGCGGCCTCCCCGGGCCAGCCTGAAGCTTCTACTCACAGCCGGGGCAGCCCTGCGCCAAAAAAACCTGCATCCAGCCTCGCGCCTGGCCATAATCCGGGATTGGAACACAGTGCTGATTCTAGTGAAGCCCGGAGGATTCACTGCCCAAGAGGCGCTGGCAATCAAGACCAAGGCAGAAGCTCTGAGCTTTGACATACCAGCGCTTCCGGGATGGCGTCCTGACGACCTGCCCCGGTTCCACCGGCTGCCGGGAGAACCCCTGGCCCGGGCCTGGAGCAGGCTGAGGGACGGCCGCGAGAAAGAGCTGCTCGGTGAGTCCCTCTTTGATCTAAAACCCGCCACCAGGGACCGTCCCTATTTTTTCCACTTTTTCCGGCCCGCCACCCTGGGGCTCATCATGAATCCCCAAAAGGGCCGGGGCCTGGCGGTCACCCAGTGGGGATCGCTGTTTATATGGGGAAGCCTGGCCGCCACCCTGGGCCTGGCCCTGATCGGCATCTTATTACCCCTGTACTGGCTCAGACCCCGTCCACCGGGATCATGGTTTTTCGCCTGTCTGGGCCTGGGCTACATGCTGGCGGAGATCACCCTGCTGGCTGAAGCCATATTCATCCTGGGGAGGCCGGCTCTGAGTGTCCCCTTGGTGGTGGGCACCTTTCTTTTGGCATCAGGGCTGGGCAGCTGCCTGTGGGGGCACAGGCGCCCGGCTGGCTTCGCCCTGTTGTCGGCCTTGGCCCTGCTTTTTGGCTTCGGCGCCTTGCGCCTGGCGCCCATGTCTGAAGCCGCCCTGGCCCTGGCCCTAATCCCCGCCGCCCTGGTGATGGGGGCTCCCTTTGCCGGCGGGCTCTTTCATCTAAGCGGCCCCAGCCCCAGGGCCCGCGCCTGGGCCTTTGGAATAAACGGCTTTTTTTCGGTGGCCGGGTCCTTGACAGCGACCCTGATCTGCCTGCATGCCGGACATACTGCCGCGATCATAGGCGCGGTTTGTTGCTATCTCCTGGCTGCCTACCTAGCTAGAGGAGGGAACAAATGACACGGGTATTGCCTTGGGGCCTGGCCTTGTTTTTGGTTATGGCCCCTGCCCTGACATCCAGGGCCCAGGATGAGGACTTCCGCCAGCAACGCCTGGCCATGGTGGACAGGCAGATCAAGGCCCGGGGGGTGAAGGATCCCCAGGTGCTAAAGGCCTTGACCGACGTGCCCCGGCATGAGTTCGTGCCCAAGTCGCTGCAAAGTTCAGCCTATGCCGATCACCCCCTGCCCATCGGCTATGGGCAGACCATATCCCAGCCCTATATCGTGGCCTATATGACCGAACTGCTGGAGCTGAAAAACGGGGATAAGGTTCTGGAGATCGGGACCGGCAGCGGCTACCAGGCCGCGGTCCTGGCCCAGATCACGGACCAGGTCTTTTCAGTGGAGATAATACCGCCCCTGTACAAGATGGCCAAAGAGCGCCTGGCCCGGCTCAAACTGGACCGCATACGCCTAAAGGAAGGCGACGGCTACTTCGGCTGGCCCGAGCATGCCCCCTTTGACGCCATCATCGTAACCTGCGCTGCAGGCCATATTCCCCCGCCCCTTCTTAAACAACTCAAGCCCGGGGGCCGTATGGTCATTCCGGTGGGGCAGCCCATGTTTGTGCAGGAGTTGGTCCTGGCCACCAAGGACGCCGGGGGCCGGGTGAGCACCCGCTCGCTGCTGCCGGTGCGCTTTGTGCCCCTGCTGCGCAAGAAGGCTAAAGACTAACGGCCTCTCCAGATTGGTTGGCGCTTTTGGATAAAGGCCTTGATGCCTTCTTGGGCGTCTTCCATGGTCAGGTTCAAGGCCATGAAGGAAGTGGCCAGATTATAGGCCTCGGGTTCGGCGCGGTCCACCTGCTCATAGAATAACTGCTTGCCCATGGCCAGGGTGAGGGGGCTGGCCTGGGCGATCTCGCGGGCCAGCTTTTCTGCCTCATCTGCCAGCTCAGCCGGGGCGGTCACCTTGTTAACCAGCCCCCACTCTGCCGCCTCTGAGGCGGACACGAACCGGCCCGTAAGCAGCATCTCCAAGGCGCGTTTGCGGCCCACGGCCCGCACCAGCGGCACCGAGGGGGTGCCGCAGAACAGGCCGATCTTGACGCCCGGAGTGGCGAAACGGGCGGTGTCGGCGGCCACGGCCAAGTCGCAGGCCGCCACCAGTTGACAGCCGGCGGCCGTGGCCACGCCCTGGACCTGGACCACCACCGGCTGGGGCAAACGGGAGAGCTTGGTCATCATGGCTGTACAATTACTGAAGATCCGCCGATACTCGGCTGGGGAACGGTCCACCATCTCATCCAAAAGATGCCCGGCGCAGAAATGCTTGCCCGCAGCGGAGAGCAGCACCACCCGGGCCTGGGGATCAGCGGCAATATGGTCTAGTACCTGGCTCAACTCAGCCACCATCAACTCGCTCAGGGAATTGACCTTCTGGGGCCGGTTTAGAACCACCCGGGCCAGGCCGTCGTCCAGGCTGTAGGCAATCTCTTTAAGATCCATGACAAACTCCGCTTAAGAAATGGGCGCAATCACCAATAAAGGGCAGGAGCCGGGAGGCCATCCTTGGGGCCAGTCCTGCATTTGGGGCAACTTTTCCAGGCAGTGGCGCCAATCGTCCTTCATCAGGTCCACAAGCCGGGATCTATCCAAACCAGGAAAGGCAACCAGACTCAGGCTTGTTGGCGCCGGATCGGGATCGAAACCCACATCATCAAAGGCCTGTTTTGCCTTGGCTTCGGCCTGGGAGGCCATTTCCCGTAAGGAGCTCCGCAGGCCTCCGTCCCAAGGCTCCCCGGATAGTGAGGTCAGTATCTCCCTGATGCCGCTTCTAACCTCCTCCAGGCCGCCTGTCTGCCCCAGCTTAGCCATGGCCTGCACCAGGTCCGGCGGGCCCGTCTCCAGCAGGCCGGGCAAAACCAGTTGCAGCACCACCTGGGCCTGGGGCCGGTCAGGATCGGCCGGGGCCAGCATAATCCTGGAAAAATCCAAGGCACCGGCCGGAGAGCGGGGCTCTTTTGCCAACGGCGACAGGCGCGAGTTGGCCCGTTCCATGAGCATGGCGGCAACGGCCGGGCTGTCCGTCGCCAGCCAACCGTCCTCTGGAATGGCTCCCCCGGCCAGGGAGGCCCAGGAGCTAAGCCGTAATGCCATGGCCTGGTCATCATCCAGCCCCAAGGGAGGCAAAGGAGCTTCGGCCACCTGGGCATAGTCCGCCGGCTCGGCGTCCGGCTCCTCCAGCCCCAGGGCCTTGGTCATCATACTGCGGCGCCCTTGCACCTGGGACAGGATGCCCTCCATCTCCGACTCTTGCCGGTCCTGAAAATGGGCCAGGCGTAAAAGCAGGGCCGGAATCATATCAGGCGGCGCTTGGTTCACTTGTTCCGGGACTGCACCCTGGCCGTAGGCGCGTACCTCCTTTATGAGATTCCTTATTTTCTCCAGATCGGGCGGAGGCTTGATCCCGGCTTTGAAACTTTCCAGGCGGCCGCTGCCCCTCTGGCCCTCCAGCCATTGCTGCCACTGACCTAGAAGCCGGTCCAGCTCTTTTAGGTCAGCGGCGCCTGCACCTGAAACCGGCTCAAATTGCCGCACCCAATCCGCCTCCAGCAACTCCGGGGGGCAGGCAGGGCCGGCCAGGCCTGGCAGCGAAAGCAGGTGGAGCGGCTTAAACCAGGGCAGCATGGCCTTCAGGCCGGACCGGCTCAGGTGAGTACGCGGGAACATGATTGCAGGAAGCATCCTTTTATCCTTTGCCAAGGCTGGATCTATAATACTCCGGGTAATGGCGGAGTGAAGCCAGAGCTAATATGTGGTATTTATCTCCTGTGGGGTGACATCATTTTTCTCAACCCCAGTCAGGGTCTGATCAATGCATCAACAAATATTCGATTTGAACCTCTCTGTGGAAGCCACCAGCCTTTATCTGCTTATGGTCTCGCTGTCAGACTCGGGAACCCCCTTGGAGCGTGAGATCATGTTGAAAATCTGGAACTCCACCCCGGAAAAACTGGATCAAGCCTTAAAGGAATTGGCAGAGCGCCAAGTAGCTGAAACAGGGTCCCAGGACAGATGGCATCTTCTTCCCTCCTCAATGTGGACGCCCAAGACGGCTGAGGCATAAAAAACCTCTGGTGGTGGTA
>JASFOZ010000407.1:0-4432 GCA_050116255.1 Desulfarculaceae bacterium | reverse complement strand
CGCATAAGTCATCGGCTAGGCCGGCCACGACCGTCAGGTCATGGGTGATCCAGATTAGGGCCGTGGCGTTCTCACGGCAAAGCTTTTGCACCTCGAAAAGAATCTGCGCCTGTATGGTTACGTCAAGGGCCGTAGTGGGTTCATCGGCAATGATTAGATCCGGTTTATTCAACATGGCAATGGCAATGGCCACACGTTGCCGCATTCCGCCTGAGAACTGATGAGGATAGGACTTGAGGCGTATTTTGGCAGACGGTATGCCCACCTTGGAAAGGGCCTTGCTGGCGCACTCTAAAGCTGTTTTTTTCCCAATGTTGCCGTGCGCCCGCAAGGCTTCTATCATCTGCGTGTCAATACGCAAAACAGGATTTAACGCTGCTATCGAATCCTGAAATATCATGGAGATATGGGTGCCGCGCAGCCGGCGCATATCCTCCTCTGGCAGGTTGACAATATCCTGGCCGTTAAAGAGAATCTTTCCATTTACTATGCGGCCCGGATGATCGAGCAAACCCATAATCGACAGGCCGGTTACCGACTTCCCAGAGCCGGACTCCCCCACCAGGCCAAGGACTCTACCCGGTTTAACGGTGAAGCTCACACCGTCCACGGCTTTGACCGCCCCTTGTTTGGTGAAAAAGTGGGTCTGAAGCTCTTCAACCACCAGAGTCGGCGCCGTAGAGTTCATTTCTGCAACCTCGGGTTCAATACCTCACGCAACTGATCGGCTACGAGGTTGATGCTGGCGATGGTGATGAAAAGGGCCACGCCGGGAAAAAAGCTTATCCAGTAACGGCCGCTAAGGATATATTCGTAGCCGTTGGAGATCAAAAGCCCCAGAGAAGGCTCGGTAATGGGCAACCCGATTCCCAGGAAGGACAGGGTCGCTTCAAGGGCGATGGCATGGGCTACGTTAACTGTCCCCACCACAATGAGTGGAGGAAGACAGTTGGGCAAAAGATGACGGAAAGTAATCCGGGCAGGTGAGAGAACCAGACATTCCGCCGCCTCTATATACTCCTTCCTCCTCTCGCTAAGGGCCGCCCCCCGCACTGTCCGGGCGAAGTACGCCCACTGCGTCACCACCAGGGCGAGCACCATTTTGTCAACACCGCGGCCCAGGACGGCCAAAAGGATCATGGCAATCAGGATGCTGGGGAAACCTAATTGGAGATCCACGATGCGCATGAGCAGGTCGTCTAATTTCCCTCCGAAATAGGCGGCCACCAAACCCATGAACATGCCCAGGCCCAGGGCCACAAATCCGCTCATGACCCCTACACCCAGGCTGATGCGAAGGCCATAGAACATGGCGCTTAGCATGTCCCGTCCCTGGTCGTCCGTGCCCAGCCAGTAGGTCATGCCGTTGATTCCCTTGGAGCCGGGAGGCAGCCGCCCGTCGAGTATGTCGATCTCAGCCAAGTCGTACGGGTTCTGGGGGGAAATCCAGGGCGACAGGACGGCCAGAAGAACGATGCATACAAACACGACCAGTGCGCCCACAGCCAGCTTGCTTTCAGCAAAATTACGGCACACCCGGCTAAACGGCGTATCAATGTCAATAGCTTGGCCGGTGGTTATGGGTGCCGGGTTCCCGGTGAAAAGATTCATTGCTTTTGATCTCCCAGCCGCACCCTGGGATCAAGCACCGAATAGAGGATGTCAACAACCAGGTTGATGATGGTAAACATCAAGACCGTCAGGAGCAGATACGCAACCACCACCGGCCGATCGAGCAGGTTGATGGAATCGATAATCAGCTTTCCCATACCGGGCCAGGCGAACACGGTTTCCGTAACAACGGCAAAGGCCAAAAGCCCTCCGAAGTTAATTCCTATAACCGTGACAATGGGTATTAGAATGTTTTTCAAAACATGGACCAGAATCACCCGCCTGGTGGTCAGGCCCTTGGCCCGGGCTAGCTTGACAAAATCCAACGGCAGCGTTTCCTGCATGCCTGCGCGGGTCAAGCGTATGACCAGGGACATGGGAAACAAAGACAGGTTTATGACTGGAAGGATGAGGTGTCTGAGGCCGTCTAAGGTCAAAAAACTCAATCCCACCCCCAGCACATTGACGGTCTCTCCCCTTCCCGAGGTCGGCAGCCAGCCCAGGGTGATGGAAAAAACAACCACCAGCATCATACCCACCCAAAAGCTGGGCAGGCTGAAGCCGAAAATTGATCCGGCCATGATGGTTCGGCTGTGGATTGATTCTGTTTTAAGCCCGGCCCACATCCCCAGGGGAATACCGATGCAGACTGCCATCAGCATGGCCAAAGAAACCAGTTCCAAGGTGGCCGGCAGTCGATTTAGAATTAGTTTCAAGGCCGGCACATTGTGGATGAAGGAATCGCCCAAATCGCCTTGAAGGGCGTCTCTTAAAAAAAAGACATATTGTTCCCACAGCGGCCGGTCCAAACCGAGGTTATGTATTGCGAGGTCTATCTCGGCCTGAGTGGCCCGGGGGTTTATCAGCAGGGAAACCGGATCGCCGATGGCATAAACGCCCACGAACACCAACACCGACATGGCCAAAAGCACAACGCCGCTTTGCATAAATCGACGAATTAAAAAGGCCAGCATCACAAAATCCGGTTTTTGTAAAAAAAGGAATTTGTGGGGCGGATCATAAATGATCCGCCCCTGGGGCGTGTTTATTCAGGTGTGGCATTCATAGCCAAGGTTCTTTCATCCGCGCGGGCCACGTATTTTATTCCTTTTCGAGACGCCGCTATGGTGAACTGCTCATGCAACGGGATGGCGCCAAGTTCGCCTATGGCGATATCCATGGCCGTTATAAGGAGCTTTTCCCTTTTGGCCGCGTCCACGGTCACCACCGCCTGTTCAGAGAGTTTGTCGAATTTTGGATTTGAGTATCCGCCCTTGTTGAACTGGCCCATGCCCTTTTCCTTGGCATAGGAATGCAGCACACCGGTCAAAGCGCCGCTGGACTCCCCGGTGCCGGTGCCCCAGCCCACAAGCTGCAGGCTGAATTCGCTATTCGGCGCCTTACATTTGGGAAAGTAGACCGCCTTGGGCATGGTGTCAACTTTCATCTTCAGCCCGATGCGAGCCAGCATTTGGGCCACGGCCTGACATATCTTTGCGTCATTGACGTAGCGGTCACTGGGACCGTGAATCGTAAGGCCAAACCCGTTGGGATAACCCGCCTCGGCCAGCAACTTCTTGGCTCCTTTCGGGTCGTATTTTTCAACCTTCAGGTTGGGACTGTGGCTGTACCAGCCTTTAGGAACAAGCTGGCTGGCGGGAATGGCCAAACCGTCCATGACCCGTTCGCAGATAGCCTTGCGATTGATGGCCATGGAAATGGCCTTGCGTACCCTCAAGTCCTGGAGCGGGTTTTTGTCCAGTACCTTGCCGTCTTTGTCGGTCACAAAGGGTGATTTGCTGCGCTTTATGTCCGGAAGCAGATAGATAACCCGATCCGAGGGGCGGCTCCAGATATGTACCTTCTTGTCCTTTTTTAAATGAGCCACCTCGATGGGCGGTACATAGTCCACCAAATCCACGTCGCCTCCCAATAAGGCAGCCATTCTAGCGGCATTATTGCTGATGATCTTAAAGGTAACATTTTTCCAGACGGGTTTTTTGCCATAGTAATTTTCATTGCGCTTCAGAACCAGACGGTCGCCCGAAATATATTTGACGAACTTGTACGGTCCGGTGCCGATGGCCGCCTTTCCTGATTGGAAGTCGGCCGTGGTCGCGTTTTGCGCCACTTTTTTGGAAACGATAACCACATCCACAAGCCGGGCCGGCAACAGTGGATTGGGTCCTTTTGTCTTGAAACGGATGGTATAGGGATCCAATACCTTCATGGACTCGATAGATCTGGTGTTCATGGTGTAAGGATTAGGGTTGTTGGGTACCTTGGGGATGCGATTTACTGAAAAAACCACGTCCTCGGCGGTGAAATCAGAGCCGTCGTGAAACTTCACCCCCTTGCGCAGCTTGAATTCCCAGATTGTATCGTCAAGCGCTTTCCATGAAGTGGCCAGGTCTGGAATTTTGCGTGCATTCGGATCGTTTCTGACAAGGGTTCCGAAAATATGCTCTGAATAGGCAAGGTTACTATCAACGTAAAAAAAGTGAGGGTCGATTGCAGGCTCAGGCCTAGTGCCTATTGTCAGGTCCGCGGCGTACAGACCACTCGCCGCCAAAGTCAAAACAGCTACACCAAAAACGATCATAACCGTTCTTTTAAAACTTGGCATGTCTATCTCCTCCAAGTCGTTTGCGACCATTGGTTGGGGAACCCATAGTCCGTTTAATATGTGTGTTTTTCCCGATATTGGTTCAAATCGATGGAGAAACCCCTTGTCGGTGGTTTCCCCCTTTTCTTACGCTTTTCCAAGCTCAAGACGGCATAAGAGGATAAGGCCGTTTTGGAATCCGGCGCTCAGCTCGGC
>JASFOZ010000406.1:0-4435 GCA_050116255.1 Desulfarculaceae bacterium | reverse complement strand
TGAGCCCCAGTCACGGTATTGAACATGTGTGGATTGACTTGACGCATTTGCCTGACTATGTCCACGATGTGAAGTTGAAGGAAATTTCGGGATTCTTTAGGAAGTTCGCTAACCGCAATCCTAAAAAAGAATTATGTCCAGTTAGGCCAAGCAATCATTATCATATGGGCGGCATTCCTACCGATGAAAATGGCCGTGTTTTGGATGCAAAACAAGAAAAGACAGAACGCCTTTTTGCAATCGGTGAATGTGCATGTGCCAGTTTTCATGGCTTTAATAGGCTTGCAACAAACTCCATTCTAGAATTAATAACTATGGGAAAAATAGTTGGCCAAGAAGTATGTAAAGATCTGATGCACCACCAAGCGGATCCCCAAAAATCCCTTCCTGAATCTACTTCTAAAGAATTTAACGCATTTTTTGAAGCCAAAGGAAAAGAGAATATTGCTCTTCTCAAAGATGAGCTACGTAGAACAATGACCGAAAAGGTTGGTGTCTTTCGAACCCAAAAAAGCCTGGAGCTGGCTATTGATAAGCTCCACGAGTTAAAAACAAGAGCAGATCAAGTTAAACTCTCAACCGCCAGCTTAGCTATGAATCAGGAATTGGTGCAACGTTGGGAATTCGAGAATCTGCTGACAGTATCGTTGGCTATCGCAGAAGGAGCATTAGTAAGGGAAGAGTCAAGAGGGGGGCACTACCGTGAGGATTTCCCGGATCGCCGGGATGAGTTTAATCACCACACTTATATGACCATGGATGATTACGGCCATTTTGTCTTTAGTGAAAGACAAATCGATATGAGCATATTTCATTCAGAAGTTGAATATAGCCACCATTTCGGCATGATTGAAAGAAAATACTAAAATCTTTTCTTGAAATATCATAGGGATCTGAATAATGACCGAAAAATATGACTTGACCCTAAAGATTCATCGTTACGATCCTAATGACAAACGGTCGTGGATCCAAAAATACTCGATAAAAGCAGAAGGAATCCAACGATTTGTTGATTTGTTCAGAAGAATTAACGAAGAACAGGACCCCTCCTTTAGCTGGAATTCATCTTGCGAACATGGGCAATGTGGAACCTGCTCGATAAAAGTAAATGGTAAGCCACTTTTGGCTTGTGAACAATTAGTTGAAAATGCTGTCAAGACTTTCAAAACCACAGAATTTGTTATCGAGCCATTGGGCGCTGCCTCGAAAGTAAGAGATTTAATTTTTGATTTCGATGAAGCCTATGAAAAAGTTAATCACGCCAAACCTTATGTGATCCAACCATCTGCCCTCTCAACAAATGAAACCATTCACTCAATAACACCGGCTCAAATGGATCTATACCTAAACGCTACACGGTGTATAAATTGTTTTTGCTGCGTGAGTGTATGTTTTTCAGCCAATGGCCGTTTCCTGGGTCCAAACGCAGTGATGTCGGCCGTTGTCCGGCTTATGGACCCTCGTGAAGACTCCGACAAGGAGCGTTTAGATATTATCTATGGTGACCAGGGAGTAGAAAGATGCCACTCCGCAATGTCCTGCAGCCATGTGTGTCCCAAAGAAATTGACGTTGCCCATTACATCGCCCTGGCAAAGCAAGGCAAACTCAGTATTGATACTGAAAGCTGAATCGCTCCTGTTTTAAAAGCAGGAATCTACTTCTCCACCTTTTCCAACTCATGGCTGCGGTCTGCACCCAGGTCGGTGCGGGCAAAGTCACCTTCCGCAGGCAGGTCCAAAACCAGGCGGTGCAGGTGGCAGATCTCAGCCACGGCATTAGATAAAGTAAGGCCCAACACATGGCCGCCTTTTTGGCGGTCCTGGCTGAGAAAGTGCAAATGATAACCCACTACATTCACGCCCTTGACAAAGGCCGGGCAGCGGAAGCCCATCAGGTCCCCGGAAATATTGGTGAATTTGAATACGCTCTGCTTTTTCACCACCTCCACCAACTTGGGATAGGGGCGCTTTTGGCCGGGGACGCTGCGGGCCTTGACCTGGGCGAACCGGCCGCGCAGGCGCAGGGCATAGAACAAGTTGGGAGTGGGAAGCTCCTTATCCAGACGCTGGGTTAGTTGGGCCATGGTCAGAGGCCCTTTGAGGCGCAGGGTCTGATCCGCCTTAAACCGGGCCACGTTGGCAAAGGGAGTCTTTTCCTTTGGCCCAACCTTGTAGACCTTGCCGTCGGCGCGCACCCGATAGAAACGGCCGTCCAGGGCTATCATCTCGCCGTCCAAACGGTTGAAGGTGCCCAAGCCCATATCCCCCTTTGCGGCCAGTTGGGCAAAGGTGGTGTTGCCGTCATACACCCCGGCCAGCAGTGCGTCTATGGTGGATACCTGATACAGGGCATTGGCCAGGGCGGGAAGGGTGCTGGCGATGATTAGGGTGATGGTCAGTAATAGGGTGCTCAGGGCTCTGCGAATGGGGATAATGCCGGACATGCTGCTCCTTCCAGATGCGGATTGATGAGAAAGGCAATTCTACCTGACAGGTTCGAGCCGGGCTACATGAAGTGACTGGGGAGCCCTTAGAGCCTAAAGGGGATTCGCGCCTCCGGAGCGGTAACCCTCCAGGTCCAGGCACAGGCTTTGATAGCCCGCCTTTTTCAGGGCCTGGCAGATGCGGCTGCGCAGGGGCTCGGCTGCGGCCTGGGGTATGAACTCAGGATCAAGCTCCAGCTGGGCCTGGGGGAAATGGTCGCGCACCCTAAGCTGGCCGGGCAGAAAACCGCGCAGCTCGGACTCAGCCCGGGCGATGCGTTCCAGGGTCTCTGGATCGAGCTTACGGCCCCGGGGCACCCGGGTGGCCAGGCAGGCGCTGGAAGGCACGTCAGCGGTCTCCAATCCCAGGGCGCGGCTTAGGGCCCTCACCTGAGCCTTGCCCAGCCCGGCCATGGCCAAGGGGCTGAGCACACCCAGTTCCCGGACCGCCTTGGCTCCGGGGCGGTCTTCGTGGGCGTCATCGGCCTGGCTGCCTTCGATCACCTGCTCCAGGCCCATATCCCGGGCCAGGTCTTTCAGGAGGATCAAACGGCGGCGTTTGCAATGGTAGCATCGCTGGGAGTCGTTGGCGGCGATGGCGGGGTCTGCCAGGTCTTGGCAGTCCTTTTCCACAAGCTCCACGCCCAGCCGGTCTGTCAGCCGGCGGGCGCGCTCCTCTTCCCAGGGCGGAGTAAAGGCGCCGGCGCAGAGCACTGCCCTTACCTTGCCGCCCAAGGCCTGCTTGGCCGCGGCCAGGAGCAAGGTTGAATCCACCCCCCCGGAGTAGGCCACACACACCGATCCCAGCCCGGCCAGAACCTCTAGCAGGCGGTTCCAGTCCTTTTCCAAGGCTAGGTCGGAAAAATCCAGTGGAGGCATACGGGCGTGAAGCCTAGGCAAAGACTTCATGGCCGGCCTGGCGCAGGGCGGCGGCGATGGGCTCCAGGTCGGTTTTTTCCATGCGCATTGAATAGATGCGGCGCTGGGACGAGTCGGGAACCATGGCCATGGAGACAAGCTTCCCTCCGTGGGAGCGGATGAGGTTCTGCACCTCCTCCAGGGAATCCTGTCCCTGGGAGGGGGCCACATCCAGGCTGACGGTCTCCCCCAAAAGGCCCATGCACTCCACGAATATGCGCAGGATGTCGGCCAGGGTTATTATCCCCACCAAGACCTCACCCTCGACCACCAAGAGGCCGGTGAGCTTGTTTTGATATAAAATCCGGGCAGCTTGATATACGTTGGCGTCGGCATCAATGGTCGGCGGATCCGTGACCATGAGGTCCTTCACCGTGAGTTCATCCAATAACGAGGCGAACCAGGCGGTGCGCAACTCGATATCAGTGACCAGGCCCACCAGCCTGCCCTGGTCGGCAACGGGCAAGTGGCGCACCTGGTGTTTGCGCATCGTGCCCAAGGCCTCGTCCACTGACAAATCCGGGCCCACTGTGACCGGGTTTTGGCTCATGCGATCTCTGACTTTCACTTCATCCACTCCTCATTAACACCGGACTTAACCCTATGCAGACACACCCTCAGTTTATAGTAGGGCATAAAAAATCCCCCGGCGCAAGACGGTTTGTCAAATCAAAGGCATTAAGAGTAAATGACCCATGGGTCATTTATTTCTTAAGTCATTAATTTCAGCGCAACAAATAACCAGAGTGCACTTTTTTTTGAAAATGTTGCCAATCTTTTGTCAAAGGCCTCTTGACTATTCTTCTTAAAATCCATAAAGTTAACTTTAATATTTTGAATAGCGCCTTTCCCCCTCTGCCGGGGGTAAACAGCGGTTCAGTGCACCAAAAACAGGAGAGTGCTCATGACCCCTAAGTTTATATTTATTACCGGCGGAGTGCTCTCCTCCTTGGGAAAGGGACTGGCCGCAGCTTCTTTGGGGGCCTTGCTGGAGGCCCGGGGGCTAACGGTTGTCCTTCAAAAACTGGACCCCT
>JASFOZ010000405.1:0-4438 GCA_050116255.1 Desulfarculaceae bacterium | reverse complement strand
AACAGCCATCATCCCTACAAAGAGAAAAAAGAGGAAAGAGGTGGCGATGTCCATTACAGCCCTGGTTTTATCAGACAAGCGGCTGTAAAGGATATCCACGTTCACGTGTCCGCCCCAGCGCATTATGTAAGCTCCGGAGAGGATCACATAGGCGCCGAACAGCATCTGGGTCAGTTCGTTGGCCCACACGGTGGGAGAGTTGAATACGTAGCGTAAAACGACCTCGAACAAAACCAGGGCGGCAATGGGAATGACGCAAAAGGAAACCCACCGCCCCAGCCAGTCGTTTAGGGCATCTATGCGTGTCACCAACTTGTTGAACATCGCCACCTTATTCCTCCGCTCCTCTTTCCCGGCCTGCACGCATTGACCTATCTTATTCCCGGTATGGAATACGGGTATGGCTGCCTGGGGCCGTCCCATTTTGGTCCGGCCCGGTGGGTCAGCCGAAAACAGCCAGCGTGTTTACAGGCGCCCCAAGGACTTGTTGAAATCCTTCAGCATCTGCACGGCCTTGGCGCAGTCGGGATTTTTCTTGGCCACATCGTCCCAGACCTTCACCGCCTCCTTGAGCATCTTGTTGTAATCCCCGGCAGGTATCTCGGTCACCTTTACGCCGTGTTTCTTCTGGACATCCGCCAGCGCGGTTGCTTCCTTGTACAGATATTCATTGGTGCGCCGCCAGAAATGCTCTTTCAGGGTCGAGAGCAGTATCTTCTGCAGGTCCGCCGGGAGCTTGGCCAACGCCTTTTTATTGACCAGCCAGACGTCGCCGGCAGCGTAGTTGAAAGGCGTGAGCAGATGATACTTGCAGACATCGTAGAACTTCAGGCTGTTATTGCCCTGTACGGCCCCCCAGTGAGCGCCTTCCACCACCCCGGAGGCCAGGGCTGCGTAGATTTCGCTGCCGGGAATGTATGAGGCCGCCGCGCCGATGGAGCTGAGATAGACCTGGGTGATGCCCGAGGAACGCAGCTTCAGGCCCTTGAAGTCCGAAAACTTGGAGACCGGCTTTTTCAGGGCCAGCTCAGTGGAATAGATTCTGTCGCTGGAGCAGAATATGCCGTGCTTGGCGCAGGCATCGACCATCATCTGCTCGAATCCCATCATCTGGTGGAAGTAACTCGCTTCCCAGGTGTGCTTGAAGTTCAAGGGAAGCCCTGAAGTGACGTTGAACAAGGGCACCTGGGACCTGGGATAGGCTGAAGAGGTCACCCCTATGGGGACCATACCCCTTTTGACGGCATTGAAGATTTCCTTGGGCGGCACCAGGGATCCGGCCGCGAACAGCTCTATATCCAGGCGCCCTTTGGACCGTTTTTTGACAAGCTCCACCACCGCCTTGCCGCTGCCGGCAAAGGAGGTGCTGGCCATGGGCCAGTGGCCTTGGCATTTCCATTTGTACACTTTGTCATCGGCCTGGACGCTCTGCACGTCCACCACAAAGGCCGTGGATGCCAAGACAAACGCGGTTAGCGCGATAAAAACAAAGGCTTTTCTAAACATGCTTAGTCCTCCCCGAATGGAATGTTGTTAGCGCAATCACTCAGATACCTGAATCCATTCCCTCCTTTCCTTAGGTTCTTGATCTAGTGACCACCCTTTTGCCTAAGCGGTCTCATGGTGCCGCCTGTTCAAACCAGGCGTTTTTTCTCCAGACAGAAGCGCAGGTTTTCCACGACCCGCAGCAGATAGCGGTCGCGTTCTTTAAGGACCTCGCTCAGCTCACGGTCGCTGTAATCAAAAAATCCACAGCCGGTCTTCACTCCCAGATCACCCCGCTCGATCTTGCTGGCCAGGGCGGGCGGATTGTTGTCAATGGGTGGATCGAAAAATTCCGGGTCAGCCAGGTTGCGGGCGCTGAGGTCAAGGCCGGTGAAGTCGTAGCGCTGCACCAGGCCCAGCACCATCATGCGGGGGGCGATGCTGGCCTTCACCGCCATGTCCAGGTCCTCGGGGCTGATGTAGCCTCCGTCCAACAGGAAGAATATCTCCCGGCCCAGGTGGCGCTGGATGCGGTTGATGGCAAAGCCGGGCACGTACTTTTCCATGACAATGGTTATCTTGTTGAGCTGCTTTAGGATGCTCAGGGTTGTCTCCACGGTTTGGGGCGAAACCCGGGGGTCTTTGACCACCTCCACCAGGGGAACGATATGGGGGGGTGCGAACCAATGGGCGATTATGGTGTTTGCCAAACGGCTTTCAGGCACCAGCTCGTATATGTTCAGGGTGGAGGTGTTGCTCCAGAGCTGGCACTGCGCAGGCGCATGTTGGCCGATCTCGCTGTATACCGCGCGTTTGATATCGCGGTTTTCGCTCACCACCTCCACCACGATGTCAGCGCCCTTCACCGCATCTGCCAGGGAATCCGTGTAGGCGATGTTGTTCAGGCTCGCCTTTTCCTGCTCATCTGAAAGCAGGTCGAACTCTTTTAGGATTTCCACGATCCCGGCCACGACCTTTTGGCTGTTCCGGGCCGCGTCCGGGTTCAGGTCGTAGCCAATTACCTTGTAGCCGGCCTGGGCAAATGTCTGGGCGATGCCGGGACCCATGGTGCCCAGACCGATGACGGCTATGTTCTTTATTTGGGATATGTTCATGGTTAACAGCTCAACTCCGGTTTCAGGTTTTTATTAACCCCAGATACTGGCGGGCCTCGTCCGGCGTGGCCGGCTCTTTGCCCAGCTCCCTGGCGATGCGCACCATGCGCGCCACCAACTGGGCGTTGCTGCTCGCCAGCTCGCCCTTGCCGTAATAGATGTTGTCCTCCAGGCCCACCCGCACGCAGCCGCCCATGATCATGGACATGGTGCCCAAGGTGGTCTGGGCCTGGCCCACGCCGGTGCAGTTGAAGATGGCGTCCGCCGGCATATGGCGCACCATGGAGACGAAGTTGTCAGGCGTGGCCGGCTCAGCCCCCTGGTAGCGCATGCCCAGGACGATGTTCACGTAATAGGGCTTTTGCACCAGGCCTTCGGCGATGAGACGCCGCACCTCTAAGAGCATGGCGTGGGAGTAGACCTCCATCTCGGGTTTGATACCGCGCTTTTTCATCTCGCCCACGTAGTAGTCGATCTCATGAGGCATGTTGGACCAGGGCACGCCCTTGTAGGGCCCGGAGACCCGCATAAGGGTGCCCATGTTGAGAGAGGCCATCTCCGGACTGGCGTCCAGGCATCTTATGCGCTCTTCCTGGCTGAGGTTGGGCCCGCCGCCGGTGCTGTCCTGGATGATGATGTTGCACCTGTCTCGGATGCTTCCGTGGATATCGCTGAAAATCTCCAGGTCAGAGGTGTTCTCGCCCGACTTATCGCGGGCGTGGATATGGCAGATGGCCGCGCCCTCGTTAAAGCAATCATAGGCAGAGGCCGCGATCTCATCCGGCTGCTCGGGCACATTGGGGTTCAGGCTCTTGTTGGTGATGGCCCCGGTCTGGGCCACGGTGATGATGACTTTGTCTGGGGGTATTCCTTGGTCCATGACTAGCAATTCCCTCCTCTAGCGCTATAGATCAGAACCCTGGGACAGTAGCCAGGCAAACAACGCAAACGTTTGCGAACGCTTGCCTAAAATAAGGCCTGTCCAAACCTTGTTTAAGAATTTTTAAATCCCTTTTCACGTATAGAACCTATTGCCTGTATACGTCCGTTGATTCTCTTATTATGAATTCCGAAGGAATAACAATGTGTTTATCCGCGCAGCGCCCGGTTTCTATTAGTTGGATAAGCACATGCACAGCGGTCTGTCCGATCTTGACCACCGGCGTTTTTATGGTGGTTAGGGACGTCTCAAACAAATCAAAGATGTCTGAGCAGCCTATGGCGATAACTGATATGTCTTTGGGTATTTTCAGGCCCCGGCTGTTGATCTGCTGCAAGGCGCCGGGGGTTACGGTGTCGTTTATGCAGATGACCGCACTGGGCGGGTCGGGCAGATCAAGTAGCTCGCCCATCAAGCGAAAGCCGTCGGCCTTGGAAAAATCGCTCTCCACCAGGTACTTGGGGTCGTAGCTCAGCTTGTTATCCTTAAAGGCGGCCTGGTAGGCCTGCATGCGTTCAATGGAGTAGAGCGAGTTCATTTTTCCCAGAATAAAGGCTATCTTGCGGTGACCCAGGCTTATCAGGTAACTTACCGCCCGGTGGACACACCTTACGTTTTCAGTATTGACGCTGGCAATGTGGTGATTTGAATCATCCGGAAAACCAGGCACAACCACTGAGGGGATCTTTTTTTCCTCGAGCTCGAAAACATTGCGGTCGTCGACACGGTTGCCGATCACGATTATTCCGTCAACCATGCGGCGGTAATAGAAGGAGGCGTAGTTCTTCTTGTCATTGATGCTGAGCATCAAATGATAGTCATGCTGCCGGGCCAGCTCGCTGATTCCCAGTAACACGTGATTATAAAAGGGGCTCTGAAAGGTAAACTCACTGGTGCG
>JASFOZ010000404.1:0-4441 GCA_050116255.1 Desulfarculaceae bacterium | reverse complement strand
AGCGGGCGGTGGTCAGCCTTAGCGCGCCCTTATCATCCAGGGGTATGATGGTTTGCACCGATCCTTTTCCGAATGAGGTGGTGCCCATGATTACCGCCCGTTTGTGGTCTTGCAAGGCTCCGGCCACGATCTCGCTGGCGCTGGCCGAGCCATTGTTGACCAGGCAAATGATGGGGTATTTGTCAGCGGTCATGGTCTTGCTGGCCCTGAACACCATCTCCTGATTGGGCTGACGCCCCTTGGTGGAGACGATCACGCCGTCATCCAAAAATTGATCAGCCACCCCGATGGCCTCCTGCAAAAGGCCGCCGGGGTCGTTGCGCAGATCCAAAACCAGGCCTTTTAGATGCGTCTTTTGGGTCTGGAGCGTGCGCAAGGCCTTGACCAGATCCTGGGTGGTGTCTTCCTGGAAATTGGCCACACGGATATAGCCGTAACCCTCGTCCATTAGGTAGTACCTGACGCTGTGTACAGGAATGAGGTCGCGCACAATGGCTATGTCTTTTAACTTGCCGGTGCTTTCCCTCAAGACCGTTAAAGTGACCTTGCTCCCCTTGGGGCCCCGGATCACCTTGACCGCATCCATCAGGCTCATGCCTTTGGTCAGCTTGCCGTTTATTTTTATGATGCGGTCGCCGGCCTTGACCCCAGCCAGATCGGCCGGAGTGCCCTCGATGGGGGATACCAAAGTTAAGATATTGTCTTTTAAGGTTATTTCAATTCCAACCCCGAAAAAGGAGCCCTTGGTCTCCACCTTGAGCTCGTTGTACTCCTCTGGAGTGAGGTATGAGGAATGGGGGTCGAGGCTCTGCACCATACCCTTGACCGCGGCGGTGATGAGTTCCTCGATCGGCTTGTCTTCCACGTACTTGCGTTGTATCTCCGCCAGCACCTCAGTGAACACCCGCATGCGCCGGTATTGAGCCTCGTCTGAAGGCTGGGCGGCCATCAAGGGAGGAAGATGTACTATAGCCGCCACCGCGAGGCTGGCTACGAAAAGTATCACCAAAGAAGCTTTAAAAAAGCGTGAGCGCATGAGGGCCTCCGCCAAATAGAGAATTTGGTTAAATTTATCCTTAGATGCCATCGTGGTCAAGGGGCTAGACGCAGCCATTGCAGGGGATTCTGGGGGCGGGCCCCGCGCCGTATCTCAAGATACAGCCGTCCGGAGCGATTCACCGTGCCCACCAGGTCTCCGGCCTGCACCTCCCGGCCGGCCTCCACGGAAAGACTACCCAGGTGGGCCAGGACCGTATGGACCCTTTCCCCGTGGTCCAATACCGCCAGGTTGCCGTAACCGGTCAAGGGACCGGCAAAGACCACCTTACCCCACCAGGGCGAGCGCACCGGCGCCCCGGCCCGGCAGGCCAGGATAATCCCCTGGCCCCGGCGGCCGCTGCGGCCCAGCACCCGCCCGTCCGCTGGGGGCGATAGCCCTCCTTTGGCCGCCAGCACGCCCCCCTTGGGCCGCAGGCGGGGGGAGCCCTGGTCATCTGGGGCAAAGGTGCGGGCCAGCCGTCCCAGGGCCTCTTCTAAGGCGCTGATATTGGCGGCCAATTGCTGTTTACGCTCTTTGAGGCTGGCAATAAGCTTTATCTGAGACTGGCGTAGTGATTTGAGATCGTCCTGTTGTTTTACATATTGACGTGTGTTTTCAATGAGTTGGTTTTGTTTATGGGCCAGATGGGAGCGGAAAGAGGCCAGCTCGATTTGACGCCGGCGCAGGCTGTCCAGGCCTTTTTTATCTGTTTGTAATACAAAAGTCAGCCTCTGGGAGCGGCGCAAGGCGTCATTAAAGTCCGGGGCAGAGGCCAGCAGGTATATACTTGCTTCAGGCCCGTGCAGATACAGGGCCCGCAGGCGCTTGGCATAGCTGAGGCGGGCGTGCTCCAGACCGGCGGACAATTCCTGGACCCGGGCCTTGGTCTGCGAAAGCTGAGTCCGGGTCTTTTGGGTCTCCTGGGCCAGACGCAGGGTGGCTTTTTGGGCAAAAGTCAGTTGGTTTTTCATCTGCAAGAGCTTTTTCTCTGCCTGGGTGGAGGCCTTGGTCAGCTTTTCCTGCCGGTCCAATAAGGTGGTCAGCCGCCGGCGCAGCTCTTGGCGGGCGGCCTGGGGGGTATCCACGGCAGAGGCTGGCTGCACAGCCGCCGTAAGCAGGGACGCGGCCAACAGGCCTATAATCAGGGCCCCAGGCATCATAACCCCCTGGCGCGCAGGGAACGGCCCACGCCCCAGTAACCGCCGGCCAGCCCGGCCATTATGGCCAATGCGGCCAGGGCCGCGGGCACCGGCCAGGAGAAGTCCAAAAGCAGTTGCATATCCAGACCCAAAGGCAGGGCAGCCGGGGCTCCGAGCAGATTGAGTATGCCCCAGATAAGCAGCGAGGCCAGCCCTGCCGCAATCAGGCCCTGGATCACCGCCTCCAACAGGAAGGGGCGGCGAATGTACCCCAGCGAGGCCCCAACCAACTCCATCACCTCCAGTTGGCTGCTGCGTACATAGACCGCCAGGCGCACCGTGTTGGCAACCAGGAGCACCACCCCAAAGAAAAGCAGCAGACCCACGGCACTGGCCAACTCATAGAGCACCTTTTCGGCCTTTTCCAGGCGATGCAGCCAGGGGCGGCTGCTCAACACCTCTGCCACTGCCGGAAGCCCTCTTAATTTGGTGATGAATTCGTCGCCGAGCCTGCCGGGCTTCAGCCTCAGCTCCAGAGTGTCGGGCAAGGGGTTTTCTTGCAGCCCCTGCAACAGGGACTTATGAGGCCCCAGCTGCTTGGAGAACAGGCTTAGGGCCTGGGCCTTGGGGATGAAGACGGCGCCGTCAACCTCCGGGAAGGTTGAGACTTCCTTGAGCAGATCCCTGACCTGGGCCGGGGAGGTCCCAGGGGTCAGGACCATGGTTACGCCCGGGCCGGTGGCAAGCTGGGCTGAGATCCGGTTCAGGTTGAAGCAGAGGGTGAAGTAGCTGCCCGCAATGGCCAAGGAGACGGTCAGGCTGACTATGGCCACGCCTTGCAGCCATAAATCCCGGCGCATTTGGCTGAGGCAACGGCCCCAAGGGCCCAGTCTGCGGCGGGGCCCGTTCATTGGCCATCTCCCAGGCGGCCCTGCTCCAGACATACCACCCGGGGAGCCGGGATCAATTGCAATAGGCTGGGGTCGTGGGTGGCCACCATTACCGTGGAGCCTTGGGCATGGGCGTTGGCCAGCAGGCGCATCACCTCCCGGGCATTGTCCGGGTCGAGATTGCCGGTGGGCTCGTCCGCCAGGATCAAGGGCGGCCGCGCCACCAGGGCCCGGGCGATGGCCACCCGCTGCTGCTCACCCCCGCTGAGGCTTTCGGCGGGTTCGGCGGCCTTGTCTTCCAGGCCTACCTGGACCAGGGTTCCGTAAACCTTGTCCACCAGATTCCTGCCTTTATGCCCGTCCACGCGCAAAGAAAGGGCCACGTTTTCAAATACGTTCATACTCCCCAGCAGCTTGAAGTCCTGAAAGACCACTCCCAACTTGCGGCGCAGGCGGGGAAGATTCCGGGGGGAGATGCGGCCCAGGTCGATTCCCGCCACCATTACTCTGCCCTGATTGGGCAGCTCCGCCCCGAATAAAAGGCGCAGCAGGGTGGTCTTGCCCGCGCCGGAGGGGCCGGTGAGGAACAGAAATTGGCCCGGGGGCACATGCAGGTCTATATCAAACAGCGCCGGCCGGCGCCTGGCGGGATAGGTTTTGCTCACATGTTCAAGCAAGACCATGCCTGTGAATGATCTCCAGGCCTAAAGAAGGTTGAGATGCAAGCGGCTGACTTTTTAGGCAGCCCGTTATAGTACCGCAGGCCGGAAAGCCCGCCGGTTCTGCGGCATTATATCAGGCCTAAGGCTTTTTAGAACCGGGGATTTTTTCCAGCCCCATGGCCCGATACAGCTTGGCTTCAGCCAGATTGAAAACAGTCACGGCATCGGTGAAGTTGGTCATGGCCCGGGTAAGCTGAGTCTGGGCGTCCAGCACCTCGGTGTTGGTGGTTAGCTGCTCCTTGAACCTTTCCTGGGTGATGCGGAAGTTCTCCTTGGCGAAGTTTATGGAGGCCCGCGCCGTGGAGATGGTTTTCTCGGCATCGCGCATGGACAAGTAGGTTTGCTTCACCTGCAGGTCCACCTGATCTTCCAGGTCGCGCTTGGTGGCGTCCAGGCGGCGGCGGGCCGCCCTCTGCCCGCTCACCTGGTGATCGGTGCGCCCCCAGGACCAGAGGTTCCACTGCAGAACGGCCGTGACCTGCCAGGCGTGCTGGTCATGGTACTCGGATTCGCTCAGCTCCGGTGTATCGCTTTCAGACAGGTACTCGCCCTTGAGGTTGACCTGGGGATAGTAGCCGCTCTGGGCCTGTTTTATATTCAGATCAGCCTGCTGGAGCTGTATGTTCAGGGCCTTTAGCTCCGGCCGCATCC
>JASFOZ010000403.1:0-4446 GCA_050116255.1 Desulfarculaceae bacterium | reverse complement strand
AGGTGAAGGTTGCCCTGACCATGCCGGTCAGGGTTCTTCGTTAGATTGGTCTAGGCGCTGTGTGAGTTGCTCAGCCCATCCAGGGTGTCCTCATACATCTGCAGTTGCCAATATTGCTCGCGTGCAGCGGCGCAGTCAAAGCTCAGGCTGCAATGGGCCAGACAGACTTCATCGGCGCGGTCGAACTCGCCGAAGCAGTCTATGCGGTCCTCCAGTTCCTCCAACGGGAGTAGTTGAGCCAACTTGTTCTTCTCCCAAGTTATTTAGTAGGCGCCGTCTCACTTGGCGGCGCCGGTAGCCCTTTAGTTGATGAACACCCGCCGGTAATCCTTGATGTCGTGCAGGGCGATACCCGCCCCCATTACCACGCTGGTCAAAGGATCATCGGCGATAACCACTTTGAGGTTAAGCTCATGGGTGATCAGTTTGTCCAGACCCCTTATCAAGGCCCCGCCCCCGGCCAGAACCAAGCCGGTTTCAGCCACGTCCGCAGCCAGTTCGGGCGGCGTTTTCTCAAAGGCGCGGCGGACGCTCTCAACGATCACTTCTACGGGCTCAGCCATGGCCTCGCGCACCTCCTGGTCAGTAAGGGTGACGGTGCGCGGTATGCCCTGCACCAGATCCTTACCGCTCACTTCCATACTCAAAGGTTGTTCCAGGGGATAGGCTGAGCCTATACTTATTTTTACCAGTTCCGCCGTGTTTTCGCCTATAAGCATTTGATATTTTTTTTGGGCGTGGCGCATTATGGCCTCGTTGCCCTCATCTCCGGCCACACGCACCGATTCCGAGTAGGCGGTGGCGTACATGGAGATGACCGCCACTTCGGTAGTACCCCCGCCGATGTCTACTATCATGCTTCCCCGGGGTTGATCAATAGGTAATCCCGCCCCGATGGCTGCGGCCATGGGCTCCTCTATCAGGTAAATATCCCGGGCTCCGGCCTGTTCGGCGCTTTCGATCACCGCCCTTTTTTCCACCTGGGTGACGCCGGTGGGGACGCCGATGAGCATGCGCGGTTTGATAAGTCCCGCTGCGGAGCGGACATTGCTGATAAATTCCCGGATCATGATGCGGGTGAGGTCAAAGTCGGCGATCACCCCGTCTTTCAGGGGCCGGCTGGCCAAAATGGAGGGGTTGGCGCGCCCCAGGTATTCCTTGGCCCTGCGGCCCACGGCCACGGCCTTGCCGTTGTCCCTTTGCACCGCGACCACCGAGGGCTCGTTTAAAACCACGCCTTTGCCCTTGATGAAGATGAGAGTATTGGCCGTGCCCAGGTCCATGGCCATGTCCTTGCCGAACAGGCCTAATAATTTGCTGAAGACCATGGCGCTTGCCCTCCGCTAAAAATCGCCTTTAAGAAAGGCGGTAGTGTTCCAATGTGGCTGCCAGGCGATGACCCGCCAGTTGCAGGGCCCGTTCCTCCTCCTGTTCGATCTTGCGCTCGGTGCTCCCTGCAAATGCCCATACCCCGGCCAGGCGACGCCAGGCCAAGAGCGGAGCGCCCACAAAGGCGTTGTATCCGGCCATGGGCTCGTCCGGGGTGATGAGGTAGGCCTTGCCTTTGAGGGGGCGGAAACGTGAGTGGGCCAAGGGCCTGGCCTCCCTTAGAATCCAGCCCAATAGACCCTGGCTGACCGGGAAGGACCTGCCCCGCAAGGTGGCGAGGGAAGGCCCCAACGCCGCCTCCACAGTATACTGCTTGCGCCCGGGATACAAAAGGCACAAAACGCCCATGGTAAGGCCGGTGAAACGAAGCCCGGCCTCAAGGACTTCGGCGTAGAACTGCCGGGCGTATTGATAGTTCAAGGAAGCGTTTTCCACGTCGTAGAGCAGGTCCAAGATGCGGCCATACAGGGCTTCCCGGGAAAAGGTGTCCCAGTGGCGGACCAAGTTGGCCATAAAGCGGGCGAAATCCCGCATGGTTTTCTTTTCGCGCTCGCCGAACACGGGGCGGCTTTTGGTGTCCACCACCAGCACGCCCACTTCACCCACCGGCAGGGCCAAAAAGGCCTTGACCTGCTCTTCCTGGCTGTAGAGTCCGGTGGCCGTGGAGGCCTGTTGGTAACGGTCCACGTCCACTATTACGCCGTGTTTGGCCACATGGCCCACCACTCCTTCGCCGGGCTCCACCTCAGCAGAGGACCTAAAAGACCGGCTCAGGGTCTGCCAGACTACAGGTCTTAGCTTTTTTCCGCTGGGGTCCCTCAAAAAAAGGGCTGCTGTAAAAGCCTCAGTGAGGTTGGCCAAAAGCTCAATGGCGTCACGAAGTTCTTGACGGGGGTCCATAGGCTCCCGGCCCTGGTCGGGGCTTATATTAGCAGCAATCGCTGCAGAACTTGGCATAGGACCTGTCATAGGTGCGTTCACCCTCAGAGGTGAAAAAACACCCTGGAATTTGGCGCATTCTCCGGTGATAGGCCACACACTGACAGCATAGCCCGGTTTTGTCACAGGCGTCATAGGTGCAGGTGCAGGCCTCCAGGTTGGCCTTTATATTGGGGCATGAATCTTTCATCTTTTGGATATTTGCCACGGGTTTATTTCTCTCCATCCCCATCGGGCGCCTAGGGATCCAAGGCCCTAGGTATACAGGTAAAAACTACTCTATATGGGATAACAAACACTGTCAACCACTAAATAATGGGGGTTTTGCCCCCCGAAACCCTTTATAAGGGTTGCCTAGGAGGTGGCTAGGCCTTAAGCTTAAATCATGCCTGAATTGCCAGAAGTGGAATGTGTGCGCCTGAGCCTGACCCCGGCTGTTCAAGGCAGGCGGGTATCCAGGGTGAGGGTGGGCCTGGCCAAGTTGGCCCGCCCCAATCCCGAGGTTTTTCGCCAGGGCCTGCGGGGAAGGCTGGTAACCGGCAGCGGCCGCCAGGGCAAGCTGCTGATCCTCAGCCTGGACGACGGTTCTTTCTGGGCCATACATCTTGGTATGACCGGTCAGTTGATCACCGCCCCCAAAAGGCCCGGGGCCAACCACATCCACCTCACCGTAAGCTTTGCCGATTCCGGTCCCAAGCTTTATTTCAGGGATTTGCGCCAGTTCGGTTATATGGCGCATTGCGTTGACCGCCAGGCCTTGGAATCCGGGCCCTTGGCCAACATGGGCACGGACGCCCTCAGCATCGGGCGGCGGGAGTTCATTGACCGCCTGGCCGGCCGCGCAGCGCCCCTTAAGAGCCTGCTCTTGAATCAGTCCATACTGGCCGGAGTCGGCAACATCTATGCCGACGAGGCCCTGCACCGCTCCGGGCTTTCGCCTCTGGCCCGGCCGGTGGACCTTTCCGCGGCAGAACTGACCCGCCTGCATAGCCAGGTGCAAAAGACCCTGCGCCAGGCCCTGGAGCAGGGCGGCTCCAGCGTGCGCAATTTCGTGGACGCCAAAGGCCGGCCCGGAACCTTCCAGAACGCCCACCGGGTCTACCGCCGCACCGGCGAGCCCTGCCCGGCCTGCGGCTGCCCCATTGAAAGAATCACCCTGGCCGGACGCTCCACCCACTTCTGCCCTCAATGCCAACCCCGCTGAATGCACGGAAGTGCCTGATTTTCGGGGTAACACCTAAAATATGACCCGCCCTTTGAGGCTCTTTCACATACCAAAAAGGCGTTGACAGGCTTATAACGCCGTGCTACTAGACCGAATGAGCAATCATTCATATGCAGGCACATTCCCAGGCCCCGCCAGGCAAATTAAAAATGGATAAAAAACAGCTAGATAAGCACAAACGCATTATACAGGCCGCAGTGAAGGTCTTTGCCAAAAACGGCTTTTACAACTCCAAGGTTAGCGAGATCGCCAGGGCCGCCGACGTGGCCGACGGCACCATCTACCTCTATTTCCAAAACAAAGACGACATCCTGATCAGCCTGTTCGAGGAGGAGATGGCCAGGATCTTGGACCGGGTCACCAAGGCGGTGGAGCAAGAAAGCGATCCGGCAAAAATGCTGGAGCGTTTCGCCCTGGCCCACCTCAAGCTGGTTGAGGAGAACCAGGAGCTGGCCGAGATCATCCAGGTGGAAGTGCGTCAGTCCTCCAAGTTCATGAAGGAATATAAAAACATTCAGTTTGGGCAATACCTCAATCTTATCAGCAACATAGTCAAGCGGGGCCAGGCCCAGGGCGTGTTCCGGCCTGATATCAAGCCCGGAGTCTTTAAGAGGGCCTTTTTCGGCGCCTTGGATGAGATGAGCCGCTACTGGGTTTTGGCGCCAGTGAAAAAATATTCCATAACCACGGCGGCCCGTGAGATCAGTTCCTTTTTTCTTGAAGGCATTTTGCAAAAAAGGACGGATAAAAGGGCCCGCCTTTAGGCTTTTTCGGTATTTACAGATAAATATCTGGAAAGGAGCGGATAGAGGTGAATGTAGTGGTATGCATCAAACAGGTGCCGGACACGGAGGCTCAGATCAAGATATCCGGGGACGGCAAGAGTATAAGCC
>JASFOZ010000402.1:0-4450 GCA_050116255.1 Desulfarculaceae bacterium | reverse complement strand
GCCCCAAAAAGCTCAGGGCGCCCTCGAATATGATCATCCGCCCTATATCCAGGGTCGCCATGACGATGATGGAGTTGATTACATTGGGCAGGATATGCAAAAAGAGAATCCTCAGGGTGGAGCAGCCGTCCACCACGGCCAGCTCCACGAACTCTTCGTTCTTTACGCTGAGCACCTCTCCCCGCACCAGACGGGCATAGGTGGCCCAGTTGCACACCGCCAGCACGATTATGATGTTGCGCGTATTGGGCCCCAGGGCCCCGATGATGGCGATGGCCATGAGAATGAAAGGCATGGCCAGCTGCATATCGGTAAGCCGCATTATCAGGTTTTCAATGCGCCCGCCGGCGTATCCCCCCACCAGCCCCATCATGGCGCCGAATATCAGAGAGATCAGAACCGACAAAAACCCCACCGTCAGGGAAACCCGCGCCCCGTATATCAGGCGGCTGAAAACGTCGCGGCCCATGTTGTCCGTGCCCAGCAGGTACTCCCCGCTGCCGCCGGGCTCCCATGAGGGCGGTAACAGGGTTTTGGCGAGGTCCTGTTTCAGGGGGTCGTGATCGGTCAGAAAGGGCGCCAGGACGGCCGTGGCCACAAAAATGAACATTATCAAGGCTCCGGCCAGGGGAAAATGCCTGATGCGGCTGAGTATGCCGGGTTTTTCCGATTCACCCATCCCCGTTTCTCTCATCTGTAACTGATGCGAGGGTCGATTAAGGAGTAGAGGATATCGACCGTCAAGTTGATGAAAATGAAAAACAGAGACATAAGGAACACCACCGACTGCACCACCGGAAAATCGCTGGACTGGATGGCCTGGATGGCCAGGCGGCCCATGCCCGGCCAGGCGAAGATGGTCTCGGTGATCACCGCCCCACCCAAAAGGCGTCCCATGAAAAGCGAGACTATGGTTATGACCGGAATCAGCGCGTTTTTAAGGGCGTGTTTAAAGACCACGGCGCCCTCGCCCAGGCCCTTGATGCGGGCGGTGCGTATATAGTCCTTGTCCAGGACATCCAGCATGGAAGAACGGGTGAGGCGCATTATGGCGGCCAAGGCATAAAATCCCAGGGTGACGGTAGGCAGTATCAAGTGCTCCAGTCCTCCCCGCCCCGATATGGGCAGCCACCTTAGCTTCACCCCGAAAAAAAGGATGGCCATGATGCCCAGCCAAAAGCCCGGGGCCGCCTGCCCTGCCAGGGCCAAGACCCGCACCACCCGGTCGATGAGGGAATAGGGTTTGACCGCGGATATGATGCCAAAGGGGAGGGCCAGCACAACCGCAAAGGTCAGGGCCGCCACCGAGAGCTCCACGGTGGCGGGCAGATGCTGCCATACCAAATCCAAGGCGGGCGTCTGCATCTGCAGGGAATCGCCGAAGTCCCCCTTAACCACGTTTTTCATGAAGCGGTAGTACTGGATATACACCGGCTGATCCAGGCCGATCTCGTGTCTGAGATTCTTCCTTTGCTCGAGGGTGGCCTCGGCGTCCAGTAACAGGGCGCTGGGATCGCCCAGGACGTTGGTGATCACGAAAATGATCATGGTTATGCCCAGGATCATGAACACCGAGTGATAAAGACGTCTCAGAATGTACCTGGCCATGCAGAAACACTCCGCCGCTTATTGCGGTCTTTTTGCTTGGTAGCAGGTTCCGCCCCCGCCGGCGGCAGTCGCCGGACGGGATGCGGAACCGTAAATCCGGATTACTTCAGGCTGACCTTATGCAAATCAAGATAATCGTCGGAGCGGACCTGGAAGCCTTGCACCTGCTTGGAGACGCCGTATACGTTGACCAGGTTGAACAGAAAAACCATGGGGCATTCCTCGTGAACTATCTTCTGAATCCGGTGGGCCAGTTTATACCTGGCCTTACGATCCATCGCCGAGCGCATTTTGGGAACGAGCTCGTCAATGGCGCTGTTGTTGAAGTAGGAGTAAGCGCCTTTGGAAAGGAGCAGTATGGCCATGGAATCCTGGTCAGCATAGGCATAGCCGAATCCCACCAGCATCAGTCCCTTGAGTTCGTGCTTTATGAGCTTGCGGAAGTAGTTCTGGGTCTCCATCACCTGCAGCTTTACCTTTATGCCCACGGCCCGGAGCTGCTCCGCCACCGCCTGGGCCATCTCCTTGTCCATGGGATACCTGCCGCTGGGGCAGTAAAGGTTCAGATTGAAGCCCTTGGCGTAGCCGGCCTTTTTCAACAGCGCCTTCGCCTTCCCGGGATCATAGGGATAAGGCTTGATGGACTTGTCGACCCCGGGTACCAGGGGAGGAGCCGGCAGCCCCACGGCGCCGCCGAGACCGCGCATGACTCCTTTTATGATCGCCTCCTTGTCCACGGCGTAGTTCAAGGCCTGCCGGACCAGCTTGTTTTTAAGCTCCGGCACGTCCCTGGTGTTTATGGTCATGAACATGGTCCGGGGCGCCGGTACTTTCTGCACTTGCAGCCTGGGGTCCTTGCTGAGCTGAGGAATCATGAACGGCGGCACATTGGTGGCGATCTGCACGCCGCCGGCCTGAAGCTCGGCCATGCGCGCCGCCATCTCCGGCACCGGCCTTATTATCACTCTTTTAACCTTGGGCTTGTAAAGATAGTGGTCGGTATTGGCCTCCAGGATAAGCCGGTCTTTCATGGCCCAACTCACGAACTTGAAAGGTCCGGTTCCCATCGCCTTTTTATGCAGGGCCTCGGGTCCGTTCTCTTCCACCCAGCGTTTGGAAACCACTTTGATGAAAAAGGCCACGCGGTTGGGAAGAAGAGGGTCCGGCTGTTTGGTGATGATGTCAAAGGTGTAATCGTCGACGATCTTGACCTCGGCGATATGGGCGTAGCGGGAGCGGAAACGGCACTTGTTCTTGGGGTCTTGGATGCGTTGGATGGTGAACTTTACATCCGCCGCGGTTACGGGATAGCCGTTATGGAATTTGGCGTCCTTGCGGAGATGAAACCTCCAGGTGACATTGTTTACCGGCTCCCACTTGGTGGCCAACCCGGGAGTAAGTTCGCCGTTGGGAGCAAACTCAATGGGAGTGTCGTACATAAGCCGGCTTATGGCCAATCCGTAAGTGACCCACGCCTTCATGGGGTCCATTGAGGAGGTCTCCGCCTCCGTAGCCACGGTTAATTGATCTTTGGAAGCCGCCGGACTGGGCAGAGACAGCCCCAGCAGACACACCGCCGCCACCAACCAAACCAACACCAATAATTTCGACTTGGCAAGCATAAAAGCCTCCTTTTCAGGACGTTTGCGCAAAATATTTAGACTTATCCAACCCTGTCTCTATCTAAGGCCGGCGAACCGGTCAGGCGGTTTTGCCCTTTTCCCCCAGGTCCCAGAACAGGCCGGCCATTATTTGGATCCCCTCACGGTATAGAGGTGGCAGTATGTGTTCGTTGGGAGCATGCTGCGAACAGCCCGGATAAGAGTGGGGAATCCATATAGTGGGCATACCCAGAGTGTCTGTGAATATATCGTTGGGCAAAGAGCCGCCCACACAAGGCAGAAATGTGGGCTTTTGCCCCACGGTGCGCTCCACCGAGGCCATGGCCCACTGAGCCCAGGGGTCTTCGGGAAGCAGCATGGTCGCCCGGCAAATCCCCTCGCCGTAACTCGCGGCAAGAGTGTCTTCTTCGGTCATCTGCACACGTACCCGGTCAAAGCCTTTGGCCTTAAGATGCTTTTTCACGGCGGGAATAATCCCGTCCGGGTCGGTTCCATGCACAAAACGCAGCTGTAGGCGGGCGAATGCCCTGGGCGGAATGGCATGCACCGGCTTTATGGGATTGCCGGTTTCAAAAGCCAAAACCTCCAGGGCGTTCCAGGCGAAAACCTTTTCCGCCTGGCTTAGGTCCGGTTCGCTCCAGCCGGGGTCCTGGGCCGGGCCCTCCACGCCGATATCCTTTACATCGGCCAGGGCCCGCCGCACTGATTCGGGGATGCCCGGAGGCCTCAGCTCCGGGACCAGTATGCGGCCCTTGGCGTCTATCAAGGCGGCGACGGCATTGGCCAGAATGGTGCCGGGGTTGGCTAGTAGCCCCCCCCAGTTTCCGGAGTGATGCCCGCCTTCGCGCAGGTCCACGATGAGATCGAAGTTGAGCAGGCCCCGGGTGCCTCCACAGAGCATGGGGATGTCGGGCTTGAGCCGGGGACCATCGCTTGCGATCAATACATCGGCCCGGAGACGCTCCTTTTCCCTTTTGCATACCGCGCGCAGTCCCTGGGACCCCATCTCCTCGCCCATATCTATGAGAACCTTGACGTTGAATCCCAGGCTGCCCCTTACCTCCAGAACCGATTGCAGCGCCGCCAGGTTCAGGGTGTGCTGCCCTTTGTTGTCCACCACCCCCCGGCCGTACCAGCGATCCCCCTCCTTGGTCAGCCGCCAGGGGCTGAGGCCGTCCTTCCAGCCTTCATCCAAGCCCCGCACCACATCGCCGTGACCA
>JASFOZ010000401.1:0-4461 GCA_050116255.1 Desulfarculaceae bacterium | reverse complement strand
CCCTGGCGCACCCCTTGATTCACGGCCTCGGTCAGGTCTCCGCCGGTAAGGTGCACATCCTGGCCCAAGTCCAAAAAGACCACCGCCAGGCCGCAATCCTGGCAAATGGGCAGGCCCTGATCGCGGGCGATGTCCGCGTTTTCCAAAAGCCGATCCAGGACCTCCCGCCCCACCGCAGACTCCTCGCTCTGCCGGGCCTGGGTAAGGGCGGCGCGGACATCATCAGGCAAAAAAACCCCGGCTTCGGCGCATAATCTGGCCGTCTCCCGGGTTATTTCAGCAACATCCAGTTGGCGTGAATCTGACAAAAAAACGCCTCTTTCTGTCTCCTAATTTGAATATCCAAATCCGTCACAAGCATTACAAACGACGAGATTTAGTTTTTATACATCCGGCCTCGCTATGTCAACCCCCTGCAAATCACTACTGATTTCCTTCCTGGCCTTGCTCCGGGGAGCGCCGATAGTAGCGGCGGGCCAGGGCCCGGGGCGAGACGCCCAGATAGTATGCCACCAGGGTGAGCCAATTGTGAAGGGTGGTACGGGCTACCCCTTTCTCTTGCCAGCGGCGGGCTGAGGACAGCGCCGGCAGCGGGGATGTGACCACCCGCCCCCGGCGGCTGGCCCTGCGCACCAGCTCCACGTCTTCCATCAAGGGAAGGACAGGAAAACCGCCTATGGCCCGCAGGGTGGCGGCGGTCAGGAAAAGGGCCTGGTCCCCATAGGGAAGCTGGGCCCAGCGGGAACGCCGCCGGACCATCAACTCCACCAGGCGCAGGCCGGCGCTTTTTTGGTCCAGGCTGAAATCAAAGGCGCCCAAGGCCACCCCGGGCTGGTTGAGAATCCGGGGCACTTCCTGCCGCCAGCCGGGGCTGAGGCGGGTGTCGGCATGCAGAAAAAGCAAGTAGACGCCCTGGGCGGCTTCGGCGCCCAGGGCCATTTGCAGCCCCCGGCCGGCAGGGCTTTTTATAAGCTCCGCCCCCCAGGAGCGGGCTATTTCCTGGGTGCCGTCCCGGCTGCCGCCATCAACCACCAGGACCTCCAGGCCCTTCCCGAAACCCAGGCTGTTCAAGGCTGCGGGCAGGTGCCGGGCCTCGTTCAGGGTGGGGATGATAACGGAGATGCTTGCCGGAGAGGCTGTGGGCCCAGGAGGCTGGGGGGCGTCTTGCCAGACCTTCAAGTCCTCAGGCCGGTCCACATCCGCCAGCGGCGCCAAAAGCCGGAAGGAAAGGCCCTGGGCCTGGGCTACAGACAATGTCTGTTGCAGAACCTGGTCCGTGCCCCAGTCAATGCCTTGAAAGATGGCCGCCGCCGGTCGAGACAGCCCCACCAGATGATAGCCGCCGTCCTGGGCCGGCCCCAGGACCAGATCCACGCTTCGTAAGGCGTCAAAGGCCTTTTGTAGATAGGCCTGGTCACGCCCGGGGCAATCGGTCCCCACCAGCACCACCCGCTGGCATCCCTGGCCCAGGGCCTGGGACAAGGCCAGATGCATGCGCTGGCCCAGGCCGCCTTGGCCCTGATCCTGGTAGAGAAACCCTGCCCCCAACCAGGCCGAGGCGGCATCGCGGCCGCCCCCTGTGTATCTAACCTCCACCTCCACCTGCCTGCGGGCCCTAAGCTCCCGGGCCACCTGCGCCGTGTGCGCCCCCAGTTGGGCATGAAGATCAGCCGCGCCCTGCTTTCCCAACACTGGTATCAACCTGGTTTTGGTCTGCCCCGGCTGGGGAAGGCGGGTGAAGATTATCAATTTTTCGGGCTCGGGCATGGCGCTGCTTCCTGGAAAGGCCTCTAGGGCTTATGGGATGGCAAGGCTCAAATTTATGATTGATTTAAATTGTACCCCAGGGCAGCGGTGCGGATACGCCAAATCACTGCGGCCCGGATAAACCCCAATTAACCTGTCATTTTGGTTGACAAGCATGGCTAACATGAGATTATGGGCTCAGTTTTGTGTTGATTGTGATAAAGCATGCTTCTAATGGCGAGCATACGGGCAAACCACATGGGCTACTCGCTCAGGCTGCATCCCCACATGGGGGATCCGGCCTTTTTTTATTTGACCGGCAAACACTGAAAAAGGAATGAATCATGCCAGCCGTCTCAAGGCAGGGCTTAACATCGTTTCCCCTTTTAGAGGCCCTGCCCTATGCCATCTTGGATAATATCAAAGACCCGGTGCAGGTTATCGACCGGGAATACAGAATCATCTGGTGCAACAACTTCTACGCCCAGGGGCGGGAGTGGGATGGCCAGGATTTTGTGGGCAAGATCTGTTATCAAGAAATCTTCCAAAGGCAGAGCCCCTGCCCTGACTGCCCCCTGAATGAGGCTTTTGCCACTGGGCGAAGTGCGGTCAAAGAAAAGATTATCCCCGCAACTGACGGCTCCCATCACTGGCGGGAAGTCCACTCCTATCCCATTAGCGGGCCGGACGGCCTGACCGCATATGTAGTCAAGATAGGCTTTGACATCACCCCCAAAAAGCGCGAGCAGGGCCGGCTGGAAAAATACCTTTCCTGCCTGGAAAACTCCTTAAACGGGGAATCCGGCAGGAATCCGGGCGATGACTCCTCGGCCAAGGATATAAAGGGCCGCATGGGGCTTACCGGCCGGGAGCTGGAGGTGTTGCGCCTGATCGCTGAAGGCTTCACCAACGCAAACATAGCTAACATACTTAAAATAAGCCCTAATACCGTCAAGACCCATGTGGGCCATGTCTTTGACAAGCTCGGCGTGGGAGACCGGGCCCAGGCTGCGGTCTGGGCCGCCCGCAACAACCTGGTTTAAGGCAAGGCACCGTCTGTCTACAGGCCTCTCGCACCTCCACCCTAGAGGTCCCTTCCCCTTGCGGTAAAAAGTCCTTAAAAACCGGCCAAGCTACCAAGAGATAACAGCGGCTATTGACAACTGCTGAACCACTCCCCCTCCACGCACAGCCTAATGGCTTTTCTTTTGCTTCTGCATTACTAATAATGAATATTTCAAGCAGGTAAAACTCTTGATAGGATCATCATTCTGGAGCGCTTCGGGTGAACTGCTCCTTTGAAGCCGCGGCCGCCCGGCCTTACCGGAATCGGGATCGATTCGCTTGTTATGCGCCCTCGCATGCCAATTCTCAGAACTTGTCGGGAAGTAAGTCCATCCACTCTACAACCGAGCGGACTTCTTCGTCCGTTTTGACTATGTGCCGAAGACTAGAATGATAGCGCACCGGAATCAGTTTCCACAGTCTTTCTGATTGTAATTCTTCGAAGAAACCACTTAGCGGCGGATTGTCTGCGAACTTCTGCAAGAGGGGTAACCCAACTAGAAGAACCGGATTGTACGCAGCAAGCACAACGGCGATGTGAGAAATGGTATGCAAATACAGGTCAAGCGATGCCTTGAGCGAATCCTCGTTGAACTCTGGGATGCGAATTCCGCTGATCGTTATTTGAACAGGCTGAAGGTGCCGGAGAGAGTGCCTCTCACCCTTTGTGTGAATAGTATCGCACAGGTCCCAGTAAAAACGGCTGATGGCGTCAACCCAGTTGTGGTTAGCGTTGAAACGATCAAAACGCGGAAGACTTGCAAGATCCCTTACGGCACGACGGAAAAAGGGGGTGTCACGTGTCGACTTCAGCCATGACTTGGCGTCTTCCGGTGAGGTGTGGGAGTGGCTGAAGAACGCCCCGACGACAACTAGTTCTAGCGCCCGCCGCATGTTATCACGAGCCCCCTTATAGGCGGCTTCCAAAATACGGTTCAGGCATTCTGACAATTCGTCAAATGCTTCCACTGCTGGAAACAACCAGACGCGACCAAGGCTATCGAAATCCGAACGCATGCAATCGAGAAGGTCTAGATACACAAAGTCCCATGCCAGGTCGAACTCCTCGCGCCTGAGGTATCGGTTTTTGATGTAGTCCACGGCTAGTCGCGCACGGTCTGCTGCGGGTTGACTCACTAGCAATACACGCGCTTCGAGTGGGCAACGTGGTAAGTCTCTAATGTCCATTGTTATTTTTTGCTCAGAGCAATAACCAGTACCGTCAGCGTAGCCTCTACTTTGACCTTTTCAATTTATTCATTGATGGTCTCATGGTCAACTGTGGATCTGGTGGCCCGTTATGCCCCTATTTGTGGGTCTGGGCTCTCGACTGACTTAAGGGAGGTCGCGCAAGTATACATTGGAGTGGCAGCGTACAAAATTAACACATGCCTCGCAAGATGAAGCACTGGGCATAACCACGGCTGATCAGATGGCACCGGCGGCACATAGCGGCGACCCGAAAGGAGCGCCACTGCACGGCCGCTTCCCTTTTCTTGAGCACAAAGGCCGCTTAACTGTCGGGCGCTTTCATAGCACCGCATGTGGGGTGGTCTGTGTGGATCAATGAAGAATCAAAATCCGCAGGCACTGATCTAGAATATTTCTTGCTCCGAACAGAATGGCTTTTCTGGAGGAGGGGGGGATCCG
>JASFOZ010000400.1:0-4503 GCA_050116255.1 Desulfarculaceae bacterium | reverse complement strand
AAGATCCTGGCCTTGGCCCGGGAGGCGGGGCTGGCCTGTCAATTGGGCTGTCAGGTTGGAGAGTTGGGGGTGTTGAGCGCCGCCGGACGCCATTTCGCCGCCTGCCACAGCGATCTCATCCATTTGGAAGGCAGTTTGACCCGTTTTTACTTAAGCGACGATGTTATAGAACAAGACCTCAGCTTCGGCCCCGGGGGCCTGGCTCCGGAACTTAGCCAGCCGGGCCTGTCGGTGAATGTAATTGAAGAGAAACTCGCTCCCAACCTGATCTTCACACTTTCTTAGTTTTTTTTGATCTGCAAACGAAACTCCTTGGGATAAAAACCTGGTTTAATTTTTTGCTACTCCACTTTTTCCTTGACTATTATCCTGTTATTCTACTTAAATTAATAATGTCCAATAAAAATTGTTTTTGATTTACCTCTCCGGGCAGGAAGCCTGTGAAAGCCCACAATAGTTGTGTCAATACGCGCGCCATCATAGACTTTGTAAAGCGGCGCCATTTTGATCCCTTGGCTTTGTTGGAGGGCCTGGAAGAGGAACTGCTTGGAATCACCGACCCTATTGCCTTTCTTATCGATCATCATAATTGGGTTTCCTCGAAAGTCTGCCGGACAATGTATGAAAACGCCCGGCGAATCACCAACGATGATCAAGCGGCTTTAAAGATTGGATTTGAGTCGGTTACCAACCAAAACCTGGGATATCTGCAACAGATATTCATCAAGGCCTTGGCCTCTCCCAAATTGGCGGTGGAGCGGGTCAAGCTCATCAATGACAAATTCAACCGCACCAAGGAATTGGAAACCGTAGAGTTAGGCAAAAAAAATGCCATCGTGCGGTTGCACTGGCACAAGGATCTCACCCTCAGCCAAGATTTTTGCCTTATGAACAAAGGCATATATGCGGCGCTGCCCTTGATCTGGGGGCTGCCCGCTGCCGAGGTCAGGGAAACTCAATGTCAGTTTGAGGGCGCGGAATATTGCCAGTATGAAATTTCTTGGGTAAACCCCACCTTTTGGCAGCGCCTAAGGCTAATGCGCCAGACCCGCCGGGGAATCCTGGACGACACCCTGGCGGAACTGGAGCGGGAAAAGAAGCTGTTGGAGCAGAAGCACGGTGAAGTGCGCGCCTTGAACCTGCACCTTCAACATAAAATAGACCAGATCCTGAGCATCCAACAGGCCAGCGCCGCCATACTGGCTGAATTGGATTACCAAAGGCTCTTCCCCACGGTATTGAAGCTCTTTGTTCAGGCCATCGGTTACACCCGGGGCATGATCATGTTGATAGACCAAGAGGCGGAGGTCCTCCGCTTTGTCCAGGGGGTGGGAGTGCCCGAGGATGACCTGGAGGTTCTCAAAGACTATGAGGTGCCCTTGTCCCGGAGGCAGAACATCCTGGCCCGGGTGGCCATCAGCGGCCAGCCGGTGATCAGTGAAGATGTAGGCCGCCTGAACCTTAATCCTGACAATATTATAATCAAGAGCTACCGGCCCAGTTCCGTTGTAATCCTTCCCCTCACTGCCCAAGGCCGGATCATCGGGCTGTTGGCTGCTGACCGCTCCACCGAACCCGGAGTCCGCCCCAGCCCCGACCGGGACTATCTGCAGGTGTTTGCCAATCAAGTGGCCCTGGCCATAGAAAACGCCCGCATGTACCGCCGCCAACGGCAGAGCTTTTTGCGCACCATACGCTCTCTGGCTTCGGCCCTGGAGGCCAAGGACCCCTACACCCGGGGCCATTCCGAACGGGTGGCCATATACTCCATCCGCCTGGCCGAAGGCCTCCGGCTGCCTGAGGAAACCTGCGAAAAAATAAAAAACGCCTGCTTATTGCACGACATCGGTAAAATCGGGGTGGACCGGCGGCTGTTGAACAAACCCGGCCCCCTGACCGGAAAAGACTTTGAAGCCATCCGCCGCCACCCTGCCTCTGGTCACGACATCATCGCCCCCTTGGGGCTCAGTTCCGTGGAAAAGGCTGTGGTGAGAAACCACCACGAGCGTTTCGACGGACTGGGCTATCCGGACGGGCTAAGGGGCGACGACATTCCCATCGAGGTGAGGGTGGTGACCCTCTGCGACGCCTTTGACGCCATGACCAGCGACCGGCCCTACCGGGGAACTCTGGGTATGGAAAAGGCCTTGAAACAACTGGAGGAGAACGCTGGACGCCAGTTTGACCCCACCTTGGTGACCATGTTTGTGGGCATGTTGCACCAGGGCCGCTTCGATGATCTGCTGGCCCGCCGCCCCCAAAGAACCACAGAACGGCCCAAACTCACGGTTGTCTAGGACCTGGAGATCTTCAGCCGCCGCCGAGCAAGCACAACCCGAATTTAGACTTCCAATCGGCCGAGATTCCCTCATGGCCCCGGGCGGTGAATCCCATGGGTCCGCGAAGGCTTTTATTCATATTTTTCATGATCTTATATCATCAGGGCTCCAAGACTTGATATAATCCGGCGCAAAATAAGCCCGTTTTGTTAACCATAATTTACGGCAAACAGACAGGATCAAATTATTGACAAGGCAGTCATGGGGCGCGGGGCTGGCCAAAATCCTGGACATCTTGGTCTGGGGCTGGTTCGGCCTCATTCTAATCTATCTGGGCTGGGGGCGGCCCCAGATTGCGAACCTAAGCGGGTTGGACTTTCCGGATCTGGGGCTGGCGGCAACCCTGGTAATCCGAATGGGCCTGACCAGATACCTTTCTTGGGAATCGGCGGCCTGGCATCATTACTGGACTCGCTTGGTTTCCTGCCTAATGACCCGGCCCGGGCTCACCCTGGGGATAATTTCATTTTTATATTTCTGGGCATTTTTTGGGGTGGCCGCCCTGCAGCATTGGGCCTTCCAGTCCTCGGTGGATCTGGGTAATTTCTGCCAGGCCTTGTGGTCCACCCTGCAAGGCGAAATCATGTACAGCTCGGTGCGGGGCTTTAACATGCTCGGGGATCACCTGGTTGCCATATTGTTCCTTATTGTGCCTTTGTATGCCGTCTTTCCCAGCCCTTATACGGTCCTTTTCATTCAGACCCTGGCCTTGGCTGCCGGAGGGGCGGCCGTGTATCTGCTGGCCAAAGACGAGACCGGCCGCCTGGATGCGGCCCTGGGTTTGGGGCTGGTCTACTTATGCCACCGCACGGTTTTTAATATGAGCCTGATGGACTTTCACCCCATCGCCCTGGCCACGCCCCTGTGGTTGTGGGCCTTGGCTCTAAGGCGCAAGGGTCCGCTGGTAGCCGGGATCCTGGCGGTCCTGGCCTTGTCCTGTTCCGAAGAGTCTTGGATCTTTCTGGTGGGCTTTGGCCTCTACACCCTCCTGGGCCGGCGCAAGGCCTGGCAGGGGTTGGCATTTACGGCCCTGGGGATGGCGGGTTTTTTAGTAATCACCGGCCTGGTCATTCCCAGTATCAATCCCGGGGGCAGCTATCACATTCATCAAACCCACTTCCCCCTTCTGGGGCCGGACCTGACCAGTGCCTTTGCCACTCTGGTCAACAAACCGTTGCTTTTAATAAACCACATCATGACCGCCCCCAAAATGTGGTATGTATTCGCGCTCTTGGCTTCGGTGCTGTTTTTGCCCCTGGCCGCTCCCTGGAGCCTGGTGCTCTTTGCGCCCATCGTTGCCGGCAACCTTCTCTCTGACCATGCCTACATGTGGTCCCTTGACCGGCACTACACCGCCTGCGTGATCCCGGGCCTCTTTTGGGGGGCGGCCATGGGCTGGCGCAACCTGCTTAAAAAAACATGGGTGCAAAAAATCCCGGCCACGGCGGTATTAGGGGTGGCGGCCTTGACCGCCCTGATCAGCCTGGATCAGTCGCCCTTGGGCAGTATGAGGCGCCTGCTGCAGCAGGACCCATCTGACGCCTATGCCATTGTGCAGGCCCTGCCCGAGGGGGCGCCGGTGGCGGCCCAGCCCATTTTTCTGCCCCACCTGGCCCGCAATATGAACATGAGCCGCTTCCCCTGGATACCCAAGGACATACCTTATATCACCATCTGCACGGAAAAAGACCCCTGGCCCTATAGCAAACAGGAGCTTCTCGTCCTGGTGGGGCGGCTTAAGTCGCAGGGATACCGGGTCAAAGTGCAAAAGGGATCCTGCCTGCTTTTATATAAACCGCCCGGGCCCGGCTCTCCCAGCCCTTGAAAAACAGGCCCCAACATCCCCAGGCCGCCCCGGATGCCCCAAGGCTCCGTAATCAGTGGCTAACTATCGTTTATTACACAAGCTTCCTCATCGCCCCCGAACGTCAACAGGGTAAAAAACACCTTGACTAGCCCCGGCCGGCATGCTACCAAGACATGGTTCGTATGTGAGGAGAAGCACAACCTTTTCCCAGTATGCGGCTAATGGGGGGCGGCTTGTGAGACAGGCCGCTGTATTAACGCTACATACAGTGGTTAGCCAATAAGGCAGGGCCCATTGGGCCGCTTTATAAGCGAACAAACCCGCGAGTACCTGAAACTTTTGGCCAGGGTAAGTTCC
>JASFOZ010000399.1:0-4519 GCA_050116255.1 Desulfarculaceae bacterium | reverse complement strand
AAGGTGGTTATGGTAATCAGGGATAGATGAGGAAGGGGGTGGGAGGTGCGCAGCTCCGCTTCGCGAAGGTCGGCCATATAGGCGCTGTCTTCCTTGTGGGCCACTTTTGTCTTTATCCCCATATGGTTTTTATGCCGGTTCTGGTGTTTTAGCGCTTGTTGAATTTTTGGGTAATTATATCGCCAATACCAACTTTGCCCAATTATACTCCGCTCAGACTTGTTCGCCCGGCCCCGGTTTCTATTACTTTTTGGCTTTGACTTTTATCTTCCGCTTGTTGAGCGCTTCCAACACAGCCTCTTTGGGGCCATCAGCCACTATGCGCCCTTCCTCTAAAATGATCAGCCTGTCCACCAAGGTAAGCAGCGGAATCTTATGAGTTACTAAAATGACGGTTTTTCCGTTGAGAAAGGGGCTCACTTTGGCGATGAAGGCCTGTTCCGCGGAGTTGTCCAGCGAGGTGGTGGGTTCGTCAAACAGCACAACGGGGCAGTCACGTAAAAGCGCCCGCGCCATAACCACTAGTTGGCGTTGTCCTCCGGAAAGAAGGCCGCCGGTCTCTCCCACGGGCATGTCCAACCCCAAGGGGTGGCGTGCGATCAGCCCTTTTAGGCCCGAGATCTGGGCGGCCCGGTTGAGATTGGCGGGATCTATGTGCTCGCCCAGAGCCAAAAGGTTGCTGCGCACAGTCCCTTGAAACAAGGTGGCGCTTTGAGGGATATAGGAGATGTTGGCCCGCAGGTCCACGGGGTCTATCTGGGCCAGGTCCACGCCATCCACCAGAATGCTGCCTTCGCTTGGTTGGTAGAGCCCTAAAATAAGCTTGTGCACGGTGGTTTTTCCGGAGCCTACTCGGCCCAAAAGACCCACGTGCTCTCCGGCCTCGATGCTAAAGGAAACATCCGTAAGGGCGGCCAGCTTCTGGCCAGGATAGGTGAAACTGACGTTGCGGAAGTTCAGCGCCCCTTCCAGAACCGGCCGGCTCAGGTAATTGCGGTCAAAGTCCCGCTCTGCGGGCAGGCGCATAACCTCGTCCAGGCTCTTTAGGGCGGCCCGGGAGCGTTGCAGGCGGGTGAGAAGGTTCGCCACCTGCCCCAGGGGGGCTATAGCCCGCGACGAGAGGATGGTGGCGGCGATCAAGCCGCCCATGGTCAAATTTCCGTTTACTATTTGGTAGAAACCGACCACTATAACCATGACCGTGACCATCTGCTGGGTCCAGACCGTGGAGAAAGACCCCACTGAGGCCAGCAGCCTGGTGGCCAGGGCTGAACGGGCGGTGGTCCCCACCGCCTCCTCCCATCTTCTTTGTCCCCAGCCCTGGAGGCCCAGAGACTTTATGGACTCCAACTGAGAGATGGATTCCACCAGCACCGAGTGCCTGTGCCCGGATTCGCTCAGGTAGCTGTTGACCAGTTTGTTCAAGGGATTTTGTACAGTCAGCCCCACGATCAGTATCAGAGGCACAGCAGTTAGCGGTACCAAAGCCACCATGCCGCACAGGTACCAGATCACGGCCAAGAAAAGAAAAACAAAAGGCATATCCAAAAGCACCGCCACGGTTGCCGAGGAGAAGAAATCCCGCACCGTTTCGAATTCGCGAATCCGGTTGGCGAACTCCCCCGCGGAGGGAGGGCGGTGGCTAAGCTCCAGGTTAAGGATATGGGAAAAGATGCGGCTGGCCAGGACAACATCGGAACGTTTACCGGCCAAATTGATGAAATACGCCCGGGACATACGCAAGATGAAATCAAATATAAAGATGATGATCACGCCCGCGGCCAAGACCCAAAGGGTGTATTCGGCCTGGTTGGGCAGCACCCGGTCATAAACACTTCTGATGAACAAAGGCGAGGCCAGGGCGAATAAATTAATAAAGATAGACGCCAGGCCCACCTCAAGATACAGACGGCGGTATCTGAACAAGACCCGCCAAAACCAGGTGCCAGAGGTCTTTTGGCCTATGTATACGGCACCCAGCCGGTCCTCCAGATCGGGCACCGGCTGAATGAATATGGCATGCCCCTCGTATTGCTCCTCCAATGCCTTAAGAGGTATCCGCTTGACACCGCCGCCGGACTCGGCCAGTTGGATCACTGCCGTATCCGGAGTGGGTCTTTCACTTAGAATGCAGGCGCCTTTGTCTTTAAGCAGTAAAACCACAGGGAGAGTCAAGGCGCTAATTTCGGCAAGGGGGCGGTTGACTATCTTGGCGGAGAAGTTGAGCCGTTCGGCAGCCCTGACGAAAAGGGAAGGGGTCAGGGCGCCCTTCACCAAGGGAAGGCCCGCCACTATTGCCTTTTGGGAGATGGTGCGCCCATTTTGGGCGGCGAGGATAACCAGGCAATCCGCCAGAGGATCTTCACCCCAGGCTGCGGAAGTTTGCTCTTTCATAGCTTGAGAAGGCGGTCCTTCCCCTTGCGGGGAAGGACCGCCTTCAGTTTTTTTGGCAGGGGCGCCGGCTGACTTAAGTTGTTTTTGCGGCATTGTCAGACGGCGGCCTCCGAATAATAAATTACTACTTAGATTTGTACTGGCTCAGATCCAGTGCGTCAAGTAGCTCTGAAATCGAAGACAGCACCTGGTATTCACCCCTGAGTACGTCATAACGGCCTGTTATAAGCGCAGTCCGCGATTGGAACCAGGCGTCCTCAACGTTCAGCAGGTCGAGCAAAGTGCGCTTGCCCAATCCAAACTGGGCCTCAAAGGCCTCGGACACGGCCTTGTCGGCTACAGAAGTTTTTTCCAAGTTGGCCAGATCGTTGCGGGCCTGCTCCAGAGCGGACCAGGCGGTGGTGCAATTTCTTCTGACCACCCGCTCCAAGGCAACGATACCTTCTTTGTTCTCTTTCTCAGTGGAAAGCAGGCGCAACCGGTTGTAGAAGTCGGTGCCGCCCCGGAAGAGGTTCCAGCTCATCACCAGTACGGCTCTTTCGTCGTCACTGCGGCCTTCCACTCCGTCTATATCATCGTTGCGGTTTAAGGCCAGCTCGATCTCAAAGCGGGGATAGAACAGGGCTTCGGTGCCTTTGATGGAGGCCTGCACTGACTCGAGTTCGGCATGACGCCGCTTCAGGGCAGGGTGATTGGCCAGGGCCTTGCTTTGGGCGTAGGCCAGGTTGGCGGGTACCCGGTCGCTGATGGAGGCGGGCAAGGTAAGCTCCTTGGCCGGAGCGCCCACCACCTCCAGGAAGTTGGCCTCTGCGTTGATCAGGTCTGTCTGGCGCTGAAGCAGGATAGTTTTGGACTGGAATAAACGGCCATTGACCTGGTCCACATCAGAAGACAGGCCCACTCCGCTTTTTTGGCGCTCGGTGATTTGGCGCAGCTTCTCTTCCCGGAATTTGACGTGTTCTTGGGCCAGCGTAACCTGTTCCCTTTGCTCCAGTACATTCAGATAGGCCTCAGTGGTACGGAAGGCCAGAACCTCTTTTACATCACGTACTCTTTCCCCTTCAGCCCGCTTCAGTGCCTCGCGCTCGTTCACCAGGCTTATCACCCCGAAACCGTCAAAGATAAGCTGGTTCAAAGTGGCGCCAAACTCCTTGCGGTCCAGATTTCTCTCGTCTTCGCCGGCGGCGCGGGTGGAGGGATCGTCAGTCCGTTCCGGCCCGTAGCCAGCGCGGACATTGAGATTGGGAAGATAGCCGCCCCAGGCGGATTTCCGGTTGTATTCGGCCGCTTCCCAGGCATCCAGAGCCCCCTTGGCCTGGGGGTGTGTCACAACCGACCGCATTACGGCTTCTTTGAGAGTCAATGAGGCGGGCTCTTCAGCCAGGGCAGGTTCTACGGGCTTTTTCGGCATTGGAGCCGGTGCGGCGACCTTGCTCTGTTGGGTAATGGGACCGCCCTGCTTTAAGGGCACACCAGAAAGGGCAGGCGCCTTAGGGGCCGGCTTTGGGGCCGGCGGGGCCTTTTTCACTACAGGCGCGGGTTTCGCCTCGGGTGTTGGGGCAGGAGCGCCTTTCTGGAAACTGACGTCTGCCAACGCCCCTGACCAAGACGTAAGCACTATTATTATTGCCAGAACCGGCAGCCACTTTAAAACACGCATTTGATGCCTCCAACCAGGATTAATTTTTATAGGTCTATGTCAATAGTGTTAACTACACGTTTGGATTTTTGATGCTTTTTCCCCGGTGCCTGTGATTACGCTCGCACCTGGTGCCTGGGGTCAATTAAAGACGGGGCAGTTTCCCGAGAGTGAAAAGGACAATACCCCGCTAAGTTCAATTAATTGTTTTATATAGCTTGTTAATAAAAGATCTCAGTGGACACCAGCAGATTCCCTGCAAATGGTATCAATACCTTTTCCTTGCGATGCCCGCTTTCGATTTAGGCATATTCTGAACCAAGTTGCAGGTGAAGACAACAAAAAAGTGTTATTTATCTTTAAAAAATAAAAACGGGATTAGGACCGCATGAGGTTTGACAAATGCTGCTATTTGTTCGCTTGTTACGCAATCGCAAGTTTTGGCATAGCCGGCAGGCGCAAATAATTCTGTGTGAGCTATAATGC
>JASFOZ010000398.1:0-4523 GCA_050116255.1 Desulfarculaceae bacterium | reverse complement strand
AGTACGGCCATGGCTGCCAAGTCGAACTCCTGGGGATAGCCGGCCCCGATCACCGACCAGGTATACTTGTTCGACCCGAACTGCTCGTCAGCCACGCCTTTCAGGTATTGCAAAACCCCCAGTTCAGCGCCCGCTCCCCCCACCACTCCGAGCACGAACTGAATCTGCAGGGGCGGGCGTATAACTCCACTTCTGAGCATAAAGGCAGCATTGTAAATCATGCCCAGATCATAGAACTCACACTCTGGCTTGACCTGGTTCTCATACATCAGATTTAAGAAGTACTCCATGCTGGTGAAGGTGTTCCTGAAGACCGCATCTTTGGTACCTTCCAGATAGGGCTTCTCCCACTGGTGCTTGAATTCCTTTTTGCGGCGTTCATAGGACTCCACGATGAAATGCAGGGTGTAGTTCATGGTTCCCATGTTCATGGTGGCCATCTCTGGCTTGAACTCGGGAATGATCCGGGACCGTTCTTCTAAACTCATTCGAGGATTGCCGCCGGTGGTGGGGCATATCACCGCATCGCATCTCTGTTTGATCGAGCCCATGATCTCTTTGAATAGCTCGCGATCACTGCTGGGTTCTCCGGTTTTGGGATCGCGGGCGTGAACGTGAACAACCGCTGCACCTGCCTCGGCGCTCCTCACGGCTTCATCAGCTATCTCTTGGGGCGTGATGGGCAGATAGGGGCTCTGGGAAGGCACGATGTCTCCCCCTGTAACCGCTGCGGTGATAATGCACTTTTCGAACATAATCTTTCCTCTTTGACTGCTCTATTTAGGTTGTGGTTTTAAAAGCGCCTCCGAATTACTCCTTATCCACTGCAAGCCTTACATCCAAGACCTCCACTCCTTGGGTATAAAGGCGGACCGGGTTCAAATCCATTTCCCTCACCTCGGGCCTGTCCTCCAAGACCCGGGAAACCGCCATTATCATCTCTCGCAAAGAACCGACATCTATTCCCGCATTCCCCCTGACTCCAGCTAGCAGCGGAAATGCTTTAATTTCCCGGATCATTTCTTCGGCGTCCCTGGGCTGGATAGGAAGGACCCGGAATGAAACATCCTTAAAAATTTCTGTATGAATGCCGCCCAGGCCGAACATCAGGGTAGGTCCGAACACCGAATCCTGGACCGCCCCCACTATGGCCTCGAGACCGGCGGGCGCCTGCCGGCAAACCAGTATCCCCTCAATTTTGGCCTCGGAAGCATAGGAGGATGCGCTTTGCATAATATCCTCATATGCCTTCTTCACCGCCTGAGGGGACGACAGCCCAGTCATCACACCGCCGGCCTCGGTTTTATGGAGCACGTCCGGCGAAACCACCTTTAGCACTACCGGAAAACCTAGACTCTCGGCTATCTCCGCCGCCTCTTCAGGGCTATGCGCCACACCATGAGGAGGATAAGAGACACCATAACCGGTCAGCAACTCCACCGCCTCGGGCTCCAACAAGAACCGGCTTTCAATAGGGCCTGAGCGTTTGCTGGGGGGCGCGGGTTTCCTGCGACCGAAGTCAGAGGTTGACTGGGCGCGTTCTTTTTCGGCCCAGCGCAGGGCGGCACCGATGGCACGCATCGCTCTTTCCGGGCTGGGATATACTGCCAAGCCCAATTTGTGCATCTCAACCCTGCCCTTCTTCTCCTCTTCCCCACCCCCCAGATAGCTGACCGCCAGGCTGGCCTTCATTTTGCGCGATAAGTATTGAGCCACCTCAACCGCGCCCGGCACCGGGTCGCCCAGGTTGAGCAGAATAATATCAGCCACTCCCATCTCGTCTGCCATAAGGGCTGCCTGCTGAAAATCCGCAGCCCGGACATAGCCCAAATCCAGGGGATTGGCGGCGTCAGTCAGAGGGGCCAGCCCCTGCTGCTTCAGCTCCCGGGCAAAAGCTTCCGGCAAAGGCGTTATATCCAGGTTCTCCGCCTGGGCCTGATCCGCCGCCAATGTGCCCATGCCGCCGGAAGTGGCTATGGACAAAACCCGATTACCCCGGGGCGGCTTGATGCCCGCCACTCCCTTGGCGCAGTCATAGAGGTTTTCTATGCTGTCGGTAATGATCGCCCCGGCCTGGCGGCAGGCGGAATTAAAGACCCTGTGATTGCCGGCCAATGCGCCGGTGTGAGAACGGACGGACCTTTCGCCCGCCTCGGTGCGGCCGGATTTAAGGATGACCACGGGCTTTTGGGTACAGGCTTTTTCCAAAGAGGCGAGAAAGCGGGGACCGTCGGCAATGCCTTCCAGGTACATGGCGATGACTTTGGTATGCTCATCTTGGGCAAAATAATCCAAATAGTCGGACTCGCATAAATCGGTCTGGTTGCCCAGATTCACGGCGGCGCTGATGCCGACCCCCTCTGCGGCGGCCCATTCGGATAAGGCGGCGGTGGCAGAGCCGCTTTGCGTTAAGACCGCCATAGGCCCGCGCTGGGTGATCACCGGGAAAAACATGGCGCAGAGTTTATTGGGCAAATAGTTGATGCCCTGCACATTGGGCCCCACAAAACGCAGATCGTTCTCCCTGGCTATGGCAGCGATCTCCTCCTCCAGATCCGCCCGCCCCGCCTCGCGAAATCCGGCGCTTAGGATCACCGCTCCCTTGATCTTTTGTTCTGCCGCCTCGCGCATAACTCCGGGCACGAATTTGGCGGGAACGATGATGACGGCCAAGTCCACGGGCTCGGAGATCTCCGACAATGCGCCGTAGACCTTAAGCCCCATAATCTCCCCGCCTTTGGGGTTCACAGGATAGATGGGCCCCTCATATCCTCCGGAAACGATGGAATTCAGGGTCATGTAGCCGAGTTTGCCAGGATCGCTGGAAGCGCCTACTAATGCCAGAGACCGGGCCTTGAAAATCCGGTCGAGCTGTTCAGTGGTTTTTGGGGTCATATGTTTACTCCTCAGGGATGTGGATTCTCTTCTTTGAGCCGACGGATTTTGCGCACCAGGCGGTCTCGCCAATCACGGATTTCTTCCATGTCCGCCTGGCCGAGCATGTCCGACACCCCCTGGGCAAACATATCGTTCATTTCCGGAGTGAACGGCGGCGGCTGGGAGTTGAGGTCCAGCATCCAGCTCGTATAGGCGTCCTTGAAATTGTTGTAGTATTCACGAATCCCGCCGTCAGCATTGGTGTGGTTTACCTCAAAGCTGCCCATGAGGGCCCAGCGCAGTCCCAGGCCGTGGCACATCATGGCATCCACCATGCTCACATCAGCCACGCCGTCCAATACCAGGTGGATCGCCTCCCGCACTACGGCCGCCTGAATTCTGTTTCCGATAAATCCGCTAACGTACTTTTTCAGTAATATGGGCACCTGCCCCACGTCGGTGAGAAACTCCACCGTCTGTTTGGTCACTGTGGGATCGGTCCGGTCTGCGGGCAGCACCTCCACCACCGGCAACACGTATGAGGGATTAAAGGGATGGGCCATGATGCAGCGGGATGCGTCCTCCAGGCCCTGGGTAATTTCATTTATATTTAGGCCCGAAGTGGAGCTGGCTATAATCGCCTCTGGCGAGGCGATCCCATCCAATTCGGCGAATATGGCCTGCTTGGCAGCCAAGCGCTCCGGAACACTTTCCTGGATATATTGGGCACCGGCCAGGGCTTGATCAAGGCGGTCATGCCCTTGTACGAGCATAAGACTTCTTTTTCCTTTCTCTGGTGCGATAAAACCTTCCTCAATATCCCGGCTTATCGCTCTTTCCAGCCAAGACAAAGCCTTTGCCACTTGCTCGTTGTTGGCGTCGTATATTTGGACCTCGCACCCGGCATCGGCGAACACCCGCATCCATCCCCTGCCGATCACGCCCATTCCCACCAAGGCGACTGTTTTCCTGATATGGTCTTTCATCTCGTGTTCCGTTTCTGTGTTGTAGCTGTAAGTTTTACGGTCTGGCGTTTCCTGAAATTAAAGCGCCCCATGGAATGTTTTCCTAATCTATAAAGCTGCCCATGAAGGCCCAGCGCAGTCCCAGGCCGTGGCACATCATGGCATCCACCATGCTCACATCAGCCACGCCGTCCGACACCAGGTGGATCGCCTCCCGCACTACGGCCGCCTGAATCCTGTTTCCGATAAATCCGCAAACGTACTTTTTCAGTAATATGGGAACTTGCCCCACGTCGGTGAGAAACTCCACCGTCTGTTTGGTCACCATGGGATCGGTCCGGTCTGCAGGCAGCACCTCCACCACCGGCAACACGTATGAGGGATTAAAGGGATGGACCATGATGCAGCGGGATGCGTCCGCCAGGTCCTGGGTAATTTCGTTTATATTGAGGCTCGAAGTAGAGCTGGCCAGAATGGCCTCTGCTGAGGCGATCTCATCCAATTCGGCGAATATGGCCTGCTTGAAGGACAAACGTTCTGGGACACTTTCCTGGATATATTGGGCACCGGCCAGGGCTTGATCAAGGCGGTCATGCCCTTGTACGAGCATAAGACTTCTTTTTCCTTTCTCTGGTGCGATAAAACCTTCCTCAATATCCCGGCTTATCGCTCTTTCCAGCC
>JASFOZ010000397.1:0-4532 GCA_050116255.1 Desulfarculaceae bacterium | reverse complement strand
ACCGCCCCCGGTGCCTCCGCCTGCGCCCATGGCCCAGGCGATACCAGCGTTCAACCAGTCAAACATTGCATCCTCCGTGGTTTAAGGCCGCGTTTTCCCTGTCGTCTTCTTCAAGAAGGGCCAGGGTGTCGCGGGCAAACTCCTGATAAGTGTCTTGGGCGATGGCCTCTCTTATACCAGTCATCAGCCCGATAATATAATACAAATTATGTATTGTGCCCAGCCGGTAGGCCAAAAGCTCCCGGCTCAGGAATAAATGGCGCAGGTAAGCCCGACAGTAACGGCGGCAGGTGAGGCAGCCGCAGCCTTCTTCCACCGGCCGGGAGTCCCGGGTGTAGCGCGAGTTGCGCAGGTTCAGGCGGCCCCGGGCGGTGAGCATAGTGCCGTTGCGGGCCATGCGGGTGGGCATAACGCAATCGAACATGTCCACGCCCAACCCGGCGCAGGCCACCAGGTCGGCAGGCGCGCCCACCCCCATTAAATAGATGGGTTTGTCCTGGGGCAACAGGGCCACGGTATCCGCCACCACCTCCATCATCACTTCCTTGGGCTCTCCAACGCTCAGGCCTCCCAGGGCATATCCTTCAAAATCCAGCCCGCAGATCAGTTCCACACTTCTGGCCCGCAGGTCCTTATAAACTCCGCCTTGCACGATGCCGAACATGGCTCCGCCATTTTCGCCCCGGGCCTTATGGGCCCGGTCGGCCCACTGGGCATCCCGCTGCAAGGCCTGCTCCACATAATTTCGCCCGGCTCCGGCGGGGGGGCATTCATCGAGCATCATCATGATGTCGCTGCCCAGTAGTTTTTGCGCCTCCACCACGCTTTCCGGGGTGAGCCTGATCAATTGCCCGTCCAGGTGGGAACGGAAAGACACCCCCTCATCGTCCACCTGCCTGAACCCCGCCAGGCTGAACACCTGATAACCGCCGCTGTCGGTCAGGATCGGCCCCGGCCAATCCATGAACCGGTGCAGGCCTCCCAATTCGGCCACAACCTCCACCCCGGGGCGCAACAGGAGGTGGTAGGTGTTGGCCAAAACTATCTCGCCCCCCAGGCCCGAAACCTCCTGGGGCAGGAGACTCTTGATGCTGCCGGCAGTGCCCACCGGCATGAACACAGGGGTCTGCACCTGACCCCGGGCTGTAACCAAGAGGGCGGTGCGGGCGCGGCCGCTTCCGGCCCTTACGGAAAAGCCCCAGCCAGGTACCGCCAAAGGATCAACCGCTCCCTGGACGCTGCCTGCGCCCTATATGATCAGCATGGCGTCGCCGAAGCTGTAGAAACGGTAACCCATCTCCACGGCTTCGCCGTAGGCGCCAAGCACCCGCTTGCGCCCGGCCAGCGCCGACACCAGCATGAGCAAGGTGGTGCGGGGAAGGTGGAAGTTGGTCAACAGGCCGTCCACCACCTTGAAGGGGCGGCCCTCCTGGATTAGCAGGTCGCACCATCCCCTGGCCGGCCTGGGTATGCGGCCCGGCCCGGCCCGCCATTCCAGGGCCCGGGCGCTGGTGGTGCCCACGGCAATCACCCGCCCCCCCTGGGCGCGGGCCTGGGCCACTGCCCGGCACACTGACTGGCCGATCTCAACCCATTCGGGGTGGAGACGGCCAGCGGCCAGATCCTGGGCATCGGGTTCGGCAAAGGTCCCCCAACCCACATGCAGGGTCAGGCTGCACACCTTAACCAGCCGTTTATGCAAGGCCTTTAACAGAGCCTGATCCAGATGCAGGCCGGCGGTGGGCGCGGCCACTGCACCTGGATTTTGAGCGTACACGGTTTGATAGCGGTCCTGGTCCCTGGCGTCTGGGCCCTGGGGCCTTTTGATATAGGGAGGCAAGGGGACAACCCCGCCCTTTTCAGCCAGCTCCAGCCCTGATTTGGGCAAGAGCACCCGGCATCTGCCTCTGGTACCGCGCTGGACAAGTTCCAGCCAAACAGGTTCTTTGCCGCTGAGGCGCAGCCGGGCGCCCGGCTTCAGGGGGCGGTGGCTGCGTATCAAGGCTTCGTGCAACTCCCTGCCTTGACTATCTTTTTGCAGGGGGTGGGCTGGATTGAGCAGTAAGATCTCGACTTGGCCGCCGGTGGGCTTTTGACCCCAGAGCCGGGCCGGAACCACCTTGGTGTCATTTAGCACCAAAAGATCGCCCGGCTTGAGCCAGCGGGTTAGATGGGCCACCTTTTGGTGGCAGGCCTTATCCTCCCACTGGGGAAGCACCATCATCCTGGCCTGGGTACGGCGGGGCGCCGGATGTTGGGCTATCCGCTCCGCAGGCAGATTATAGTCGTAAACCGCCAGGGGATCTGACCCGCCGGCGGGCTTTTTTGCGGCCAGGCTCATAATTTTTCACCAGGGTTCGCCGCCCGGATGGGTTTGCGTGCCCAAAAGATGGTATCCGGGGCTAAACTCTACAAAGAATTGCATGATATGCCCTGGCTCCAGCCTTGTCAAGCGAGGGCCAAGGGCTGTGACTCAATGTGCTGTCACGTATAAGGTGTTGATATACCGGCTAAGCAAGCTGAGTGGGCTGGCTTCTGATTCAGGGCTGGATCAACGCCGGCCCAGCATTCTGCGGCCCAGGCCGGTGATATAGCGCATGGCTTCGGTTAACAAAAGACCCAGCACCAATAAGCCGGCCACCGTCAAGATCCGGGGCAGGAAGTTGTCCCAGCTCCAGGGCCTGCCTGAGAACAGGCCGTCTTCTTCCGTGAACCAGGTGGCGGGATCGTACCAGGGGTTTTTAGGTTTGTAATACCCGCCGGTTGTGGGGTTGAATTCAGCGATGTCCAGCTTGATGTTTTCCTTGACCTGAGTTGGCCGGGGGTAAAACAGGGCGCGGATGGAAAAACTGAGCCCCGACGATCTCAGCTCGGGGCTGGATAAGGCAAAACTGATCTTGCCCATTTGGGAGCCAAGGTCGGTCCGCAAGATGCGCTTCAGCGCCATTAGGGGAAACACGGTCTGGCCCGAGCGCTGAAAAAGCAGCCATTCCTGAACACTTTGGCCCCGCAACAGCTCATAGAGATATTCCTCGGCCATGCCGAAGTCTTCTGAGGGAATCCAATGGAAGACCGATTCCGCCGCCTCGAAGTCGGCCCAACTTAGAAAGTCTGCCTCTGGGCCTAGGTCCACACCCAGAACTTGTTCAAAGGGTGTGGGATATGCTGCGCCTGGTCCTGGTGTCAGGCCTATCAACAATCCTGCCCCCACAAGACAGACTAACCACCTTACTTTACGGCAGGAAAGGAAAGACATTCCCATTGCATGCTCCAAAAGAGGCGATGTAAGCATATCCAAATAAAATTAATAGCATGAAAAGCTGTATGCTGCCAACCCAAGTCCACAGACAACAGTCAAAATGGGAGCTAGGCCGGGAAGGGCCCGTGGTAGACAGAAATCTCCGATTCGCACCCATGTCCCAGCAAACAGCTTGGGATTTGCCTTGTACCCAGGCGGGTTGTGTTCCATAATTTTCTGTGATTGCCTTAAGGCGTTTTTCTTCCGGCATGCGGGCGCATTATGCCTGCTGAGGCGATATGGACGATATTTATCACAAATTGGCCCGCCATCTCGAGCACCTGTTAATGGGGTATCCATATTCCGAGGCCCTGCTTAATCTTTTGGCGGAGATGTTCACGCCTGAGGAAGCCGGGGTGCTTTTAGGCCTTCCCAATGATCTGTTTCCCCTAGAGACGGTCTCGGCAAGCGAAGCGGCCCGCAACCTGGGCCGGTCCCCCGATGTGGTGGAGCCGGTCTTGGAACGTTTGGCCCAGCAGAACCTGGTCTTCACCGGACCCACTCCTCGTGGTGAAAAAGGTTATGCCCTGTTGCAGGTGGGGTATGGCCTGCCCCAGGTCTTTTTCTGGTCCGGGCGCCTTGACCAACGCGCCAAACGCATGGGCGGCCTGGTTTACCGGTACTTCCATCCCAAGGTTACCTCGGAGATATATGGCGGAACTCCGACCAAGAGCTACCGTTACATACCGGTTGGCCAGGCCGTGGAAACACCCTGCCAGGGCGTTATGCCCTATGACAGTATGGGCAAGATTATTGAGGAGGCAGAGCTCATCGCCGTGGGGCATTGCCCTTGCCGGGTGTCGGCTCGGGCCGCAGGCCGCAGCGATTGCAGGCACAGCCTGGAGGTGTGCCTAAAGTACGATGAAATGGCCCGGTTCACCCTGGACCAAAAACTCACCCGGCGTATCTCCAAGGACGAGGCCCTGCACATCCTCAAGCAGTGCGAGGAAGAGGGGCTGGTTCACATGGTGGACAACGCCCAGGGTAAGGTGAAGCATACCTGCAACTGTTGCGGATGTTATTGTTGGAATGTGGGCCTGATAAACCGCCGCAAGGTTCCCCGGGATCAGATCATGGCGGTTTATTTTCTAAGGGAAACCAACCAGGAAGAATGCATCGGCTGCGGGGCCTGCGCTGAAATATGCCCGGTGAATGCGGTGAGGATGGAAGAAGACGCGCCGGTGGTGGATATGGATTGGTGCATCGGCTGCGGCGTCTGCGCCGTATCCTGCCC